>JAXJVW010000038.1:0-8066 GCA_036308365.1 Muribaculaceae bacterium | reverse complement strand
CAAATCCTGCGATAAATAAATTTAAACAGTTTCTGAGAGGGGATGCGGAATTCGCCGTTGGTGTCAGAACAGGCTCATGCTCTCACCTTCGGGCGATTCGGTCGGTGTGGCACTCTCCCCGATCATTTGCAGGAACTCATCCTCGTTCACTATTCTCACACCTAATTTGGCAGCCTTCTCCAGCTTTGCCGGACCCATGTTTTCGCCGGCCAGAATGAAGTCGGTTTTCTTTGATATGCTCCCTGAGTTTTTGCCTCCGTGGCTCTCAATCAGGGCCTTGTATTCATCGCGTGAGTGATGTGAGAAAGTGCCTGAAATCACTATGGTTTTACCCGCCAAGGAGTCGCCTGCGGCCTGCTGCTCCTGTTCAGGCATGCTCATTGTCAGGCCATGGCTGCGCAGACGTTCAACGAGCTCGCGGTTCGAAGGCTCGGCGAAAAAGTCGACCACGCTTTCGGCTATTTTCTCGCCTATGTCGTCGATGGTCACGAGCGACTCGCGGTCGGCACTCATCAATGTGTCGATGTCGCGCAGTGAGCGGGCCAGACGTCGGGCAACGATCTCACCCACAAATGGGATTGACAGGGCGAACACAACACGTTCGAACGGCACACTTTTCGACGCTTCCAGTCCGGCCAGAATCCGTTGGGCGCTCTTCTCCGCAAAACGGTCGAGCGAGGTGAGCACCGGATAGTTGAGTTCATATAAGTCGGCCACATCCTTGACCAGTCCCATGCTGATGAGCTGGTCGACGGTTTCCTCGCCGATGCCGTCGATGTTCATGGCTTTGCGTGCCACGAAATGTTCAATTCGGCCTGCAATCTGTGGCGGGCAGTGACGTTTGTCGGGACACACCCATGCGGCCTCACCCGGTTCGCGCACCAGTGTGGCGCCACATGCCGGACAGGTTTTCACGAATTCAATCTCCGTTGCTCCGGGCTTACGTTGGTTCAGCTCAACTCCGGTGATTTTGGGTATGATCTCCCCCCCTTTTTCCACATACACCATGTCGCCGTTGTGAATGTCGAGCGATTTTATGATGTCGGCGTTGTGGAGCGATGCCCGCTTGACTATGGTTCCGGAGAGAAGCACCGGCTCCAGATTGGCCACCGGGGTAATGACGCCGGTTCGTCCGACTTCGAACGATACGAAACGCAGACGTGTCAGCGCCCTTTCGGCCTGGAATTTATAGGCTATGGCCCATCGGGGCGACTTGGCGGTGTAGCCCAGATTGAGTTGTTGCCTGAGGGAGTTGACCTTGAAAACCAGACCATCGGTTGCGACGGGCAGTTTTTTGCGCTCCGTATCCCAGTGCGAAATGAATTCATCAACCTGGTCGATGCCGTTGAGGCGTGTCATGATGTCGCTGACTTTGAACCCCCATCTGCGTGCGGCCTGCATGTTATCGTAGTGGTTGTCGGCCGGAAGATTTTCTCCCAAAAGATAGTAGAAATAGGCGTCGAGACCGCGTCGGGAAACTTCGGCCGGATTGAGCATTTTAAGCGTTCCTGAGGCTGCGTTCCGCGGGTTGGCGAACAGTGGTTCACCGTTGATTTCGCGCTCATGGTTGAGCTTGTCGAACGCTTCCCAGGGGAGCACGATCTCTCCGCGTATCTCGAACATGTCGGGATAGCCGTCGCCCTGCAGTTGCAGGGGAATTGAGCGGATTGTCTTTACATTTTCAGTGACATCATCACCTTTTTCTCCGTCGCCGCGGGTCACGGCCCTGATTAATCGGCCATGTTCATAGATCAGGGAGATTGATGTGCCGTCATACTTCATTTCGCCAACCATGGTGACATCGTTCTGCCCCAGGGATGAGATTACCCTGCCCATGAACTCGTCGACCTCCTCCACGGAGTAGGTGTTGCTCAGCGAGAGCATGGGGTAGACATGACGCACTTGGGTGAATCCGCGGGTGAGGTCGCTTCCCACGCGGCGTGTGGGCGACAGCGGGTCGAAGGCCTCCGGATGGGCCTCCTCCAGGTCTTGCAGTTCGCGAAGCATAAGGTCGAACTCCCGGTCGGAGACCGTCGGGTCGTTCAGCACATAGTAGTTATGGTTGTGGCGGTTGATTTCCTTGCGCAGAAAATCAATTCTTTCAAGTGGTGACATCGGTGTGGAAAATATTGTTTTATGATGGCGGGCCTGATGGCTTGGCGCCGGGTGATTCAGCAGAGTCCGGCGTTGCTTTCTCTGGGGTGGGTTGGTCAAGCTGTTGGAAGTCACTGAATTGTGACATTGCCGGGGGCCGTTATTTTTTCTTTTTGAAATAGTCGTTATGGATTTTGATTCCGAACACTATCGCCGAGCAAGCTGAGGTGATTACGTTTGTGATCACCAGGGGGATGTTTCCCAGCAGTGCTCCCTGGATAATGAAGAAAATTCCGCCTAAGCCCATTAGCATGAACGTTGGCAGGGCAATGGCGTCGGTTTCACGCGTGCGGATTGTGTGTATGGCTTGCGGCAGGTAGCCCAACACCATGCATACGGCGGCGGCGTAGCCGATGACGGTAATGAATAATTCCATGGTAAAAGGAGAAAAAGAGAGTGAACCAAGCTAACCCGGTTCACTCTCCTTATGTTCAAAAGTTCTAAAATGGAAACGAATATTAGCCGTTTACTTTTTTCATGTGAGCGATCAGGTCGAGCACTTTGTTTGAGTAGCCGATTTCGTTGTCGTACCAAGAGATGACTTTAACGAAGTTGTCGGTCAAGTAAACACCGGCGTTAGCGTCGAAGATTGAAGTGAGGGTGCATCCGAGGAAGTCAGATGAAACCACTGCATCTTCAGTGTAACCCAGCACACCTTTGAGTTCGCCTTCAGCAGCTTCTTTCATAGCGGCGCAGATAGCTTCTTTAGTAGCGGGTTTTTCGAGGTTTACAGTGAGGTCAACTACAGAAACGTCGAGGGTGGGGACGCGCATAGAGATACCTGTCAGTTTGCCGTTGAGGGCGGGGATAACTTTACCTACGGCTTTAGCGGCACCGGTAGATGAGGGGATGATGTTGCCGGAAGCGGCACGGCCACCACGCCAGTCTTTCATTGAAGGACCGTCAACAGTTTTCTGAGTAGCGGTGGTTGAGTGAACGGTGGTCATCAAACCGTTGATGATGCCGAATTTATCATTGAGCACTTTGGCGATAGGTGCGAGACAGTTGGTGGTGCAAGATGCGTTAGAAACGAATTTCTGACCAGCGTAAGTGTTTTCGTTAACACCAACAACGAACATAGGAGTAGCGTCTTTTGAAGGAGCTGACATCACTACATATTTGGCACCTGCTTCGATGTGAGCCTGAGCTTTTTCTTCAGTAAGGAAAAGACCGGTAGATTCCACTACGTATTCAGCACCTACAGCGCCCCATGCGATTTCTGCGGGGTTTTTGCATGCTGTAACGCGGATTTTTTTGCCGTTTACAATGAGTTCGCTTTTTTCGAGGTCGTAGTCAACTGTACCTTCGAAACGGCCGTGCATGGTGTCATATTTCAGCATGTAAGCCATGTAGTCAACGGGGAGAAGGTCATTGATGGCTACTACTTCGATGTCATCACGTTTTACAGAAGCACGGAAAACGAAACGTCCGATACGGCCAAAGCCGTTAATACCGATTTTTGTCATAATTGTTTGAAAAAAATATGTTTAATGTTTGAGTTTTTTCTCTCTTTTTCACTGCAAAATTAATACATTTTCTCTAATTATGTATCATGATTGGTGAAATTTTTCTTTAATTTTTCCTAATAAGGCTTTTTTTAGCGATTTTATGCGTAAATTTGTGGAAATATTCTGGGGGAGGCGTCATGTTTTTTTCCACGATGCGGCGCCACTTCACTAATGTTTGACTCATGCACGGCGCATTTTTGCCTCAGCGCCTTCACAAGCGGCTTTGACATAGCCTTTTAAGTGTGTCAGTGAGCTATGCGTGGCTCCGCAGCCGCGGCTTTTTTATCACTTTAGGAATCCATTTAACCTTGAATATCCATGTTATTCAATTTTTTCAAATCATCAGCGTCAAATGCGGCGCCTGAACTTTTCTATAAAACCGACATCCATTGCCACATCATGCCGGGGGTTGACCATGGGGCCGCCACCACTGAGGATTCTCTGCAACTGATTGAGTCACAGCAGGGATGGGGCATTGAGCAGATAATCTTGACCTCGCATGTGACGGAGTCGACTTTCGAAAATAATCCTGAAACGCTCGCTGATGGGTTTGAACGGCTCACCAAGGCGGTGGCTGAAGCCGGGAATCCAATCAAATTGGCTTATTCGGCCGAGTATCGCATCGACTCGCTGTTCATGGAGCAGTTGGAGAATAATCGCATAGTGCCGATGCCTGACAACTATCTGTTGGTCGAGAACTCGTTTATCCAGGAACCGATAGGGCTTGACCGCCTGCTGTTCGACCTGAAGGTGAAAGGGTTCAAAACAATTATGGCTCACCCTGAGCGGTTTCCCTATTACCATGAATCGCTCCGTCGCTACGAGGTGCTTCATGATGCGGGCAACCTGTTTCAGATCAACTTGTTGAGCCTGGCCGGATACTTTGGCAAGGAAACCAAAAAGGTGGCCGAGTGGATGGTGAAGAACGGCATGGTTGACTTCCTTGGCAGCGACATCCACCACATGCGCCATGTCAACGCCATCAACGAATATCTGAAGTCATCGGACTACAGAAAACTCCGTCCGCTGATGGAGAAAACTGTTAAAAACGACATTTTCAAACTATAACCAACATCAATCATTCTGCCATGCTCAACGATTGTGAACGTAAGGAAATCATAGCGCTCATGCAGCGCGAGGTGGTGCCGGCCATGGGCTGCACCGAACCTGTGGCCGTGGCCCTGTGTGCCGCCCGCTCGGCGGAACTGTTAGGCGAAACACCCGAGGAAATCACGGTGGAACTCAGTGCGAACATCCTGAAAAACGCCATGGGGGTCGGTATCCCCGGCACAGGAATGATCGGCCTGCCTATAGCGATTGCGCTGGGGGTGACCATCGGCAAGAGCGAGTATCAGCTTGAAGTGCTCCGCGATGTCAATGTGGAGGCGGTCCGCAAAGCGCGCAGGCTTATCGATGAGAAACGGATCAGCATCAGGCTGAAGCCCGGCATAGATGAGAAACTCTACATTGAGGTGACCACTGTCAGCGGGGAACACAGTGCCAGGGTGATCATAGCCGGCGGCCACACATCGTGTGTGTTCGAGCAGAAGGACGACAAGGTGATCACCGACAAACGATGTGGCGGTGGCGGAGCGCAGCAGCAGGGTGACGTTGACCTGACAATGAGAAAAGTGTGGGATTTCGCCATGACTACCCCGCTCAATGAATTGCGTTTCATCCTGGAGTCACGCAGGCTAAACAAGGCTATCGCCGAACGCTCGTTCGCGGGTGATTTCGGCCATTCCGTAGGGCGTACGCTTCATTGCGAACGCCAGCGCGCCATCATGGGCGACTCACCGTTCTCACGTATACTGTCGTATACCTCGGCGGCCTGCGACGCACGCATGGCCGGTGCGGCGATTCCGGTGATGAGCAACAGCGGCAGCGGTAACCAGGGTATAGCGGCAACGCTGCCTGTAGTGGTGTATGCCGAGGAGGTGTATGCCTCGGAGGAGCAGACCATCCGTGCCTTGGTGCTGAGCCATCTGACTGTTATCTACATCAAGCAGAGCCTGGGGCGTTTGTCGGCTCTGTGTGGGTGCGTTGTGGCTGCTACCGGGTCGGCCTGCGGACTGTGCTATCTGATGGGTGGCGACTACGATAAGGTTGTGGCATCGGTGAAAAACATGATAGCCAACCTCACCGGCATGATTTGCGACGGTGCCAAACCGAGTTGCGCCATGAAGGTGACCAGCGGGGTGTCAACGGCGATGATCTCAGCGATGATGGCCATGGAGGGTCATTGCGTGACTTCCGTAGAGGGTATCATTGACGACGATGTTGACAAGTCGATCCGCAACCTGACCACAATTGGTCACGACGGAATGAACGAGACTGATCGCCTCATACTCCAGATAATGACTTCAAAATAAATATGTTAACACGGTGGGGTCGCTGAAAATTCATCGAACATACTTGGCGGAGAAGACACTGCGGAACTTCTGACCGCCACTTGATAAACACAACAACCGCGCACATAGGCCAAGCTGACCGGGGTGCGCGGTTGTTGTGTATGTTCAGGAGCGCCGGATTATTCCGGACGGTCGCCACCTTCAACTATGACATAGTCGCCATCGGTGTTGGTTGTCACAATCATGAGCCACACTCCGGGCATCCGGTCGGCGATTTCTTTGGCTGAGGCCGGTGAAACCACCATAGCCGTAGTGGCCAGGGCGTCGGCGAGCATGCACGACGGGGCGACCACGGTGGCACTGAGCGTAGAGGTGGCCACTGGATAGCCTGTCACCGCCGAAATGGTGTGGCCATAGCTGTTCCCCTCGGCATCCTTGCGGAAATTGCGGTAGTTGCCCGATGTGGCCACTCCGCAGTCGGTGAGTTCGAGAACCTCCACCGCTTCCTTGCGGGCGGCTATCCACCCCTGTTCAGGGGCCTCGACGGCGATACGCCACTTTTTACCGCGGTCATTCATCCCCGCGATGACCACTTCCCCGCCGATCTCAACCATGTAGTCAACGCATCCGTTGCGTCGCAGCATTGAAGCTACCTCGTCACACCCCAGCCCTTTGGTGATGGAGCTGAAGTTGAATTCCGTGGCACCGTTTTTCTTGACTATTGTTCCGGTAGAATCGATGTAGCAATCGTTTATTCCCACAGATTCCAGGGCCAGGTCGATTTCACGCTGGTTGGGCGCTGAGTCGTTGTCGGTGTAGCCGAAACCCCAGAGATTGATAAGGGGCGACAGTGTGGGGTCATACATGCCGTCGCTGAGTTCACTCACCTTTTTCGAGCAGTCGAAAACTTTGCGTATGAGAGTGTCGACTTTCACATCCTCGCCACGGTTTACCCCGGCAATGAGCGAGGAATCGTTGAACGGTGACAGCGAAAGTTCCACTTTGCGCAACACGGCCCTGACGGAGTCGTCGAGATCTTTATCGGAATTATAGACCATGTGGAAAGTGGTGTTCCAAACCACACCGTCCAAAACCCTGTAATTATCTTGTTTGCAACTCATTATGACAGTTGCGAGAACTGCGGTCAGTGAAAGGAAAAAGATGGGGAGTTTTTTCATGTAAAGATAAAAATGAATTTTTTGCAAATTTAAGAACTTTATTTGAACAATTTATTAGAAATAATGTTTTAAATTTGTAATCTACACGGATTTATGGCATTTACACGCCGCCAGCCGTTGGATTGCCGGAGCACGCCTCCCTCATGACCAAAATTCAAAACAACCTTTGATATCCATTTTTTAACACCATAACAAACAACTGACTATGAAAGTATCTTACCTGTTTCTCGCTAAAGGTTTTGAAGAAATCGAAGCCATTACTCCTGTTGATGTGATGCGCCGCGCAGGCATGAACGTGAAAACCGTGTCAATTACTTCGGACCGCGAAGTGACAGGTGCTAACGGCGTGACCGTGAAGGCTGATTTTCTGTTTAGTGATTGCGTCTTTAACAGCAAGGAGATTGAGTGGCTTGTTATTCCCGGCGGTATGCCAGGGGCTGAAAATCTCCATAACTTTCAACCATTGAATGATTTGTTGCAAACCCATGCCGCCAACGGTGGCAAGATAGCTGCTATCTGCGCCTCACCCGCGGTTGTGCTTTCTCCTCTGGGCATTCTTGACGGACGTGAAGCCACATGCTATCCCGGAATGGAGAAGCTCTGCCACAAGGAGGTTAAGATGCGCGACCAGCGTGTCGTGGCCCTGGAGAAGATAATCACCGGCAACGGACCGTCGTCGGCTCTGCCTTTCGCTCTTGCCATTGTGGCTAATTCCATGGGCGAGAGCGTGGCTCAGGAGGTGGGCTCGGGAATGCTCTTCTACTCAAAGTCAACGAATATGTTTTTCTAAGAAACTGTTTAAAATTTATTTTATCTTGTCTTTGAGAGTCTTGTCAATATATTTATAATCTTGATTCAGTCATTTAGGAGCCCCT
>JAXJVW010000037.1:0-7722 GCA_036308365.1 Muribaculaceae bacterium | reverse complement strand
TCAAATCCTGCGATAAATAAATTTAAACAGTTTCTGAGATTTTTTCAAGCCGATTGATGCGAGGTGGAGCCTGAGGACCAAGTCATAGCCCGGTGCGGCCGTTTTTGACCAAGATATTCCCACAGTTTCTAAAATACAAGTCGGATGGAGGAGGGGGGCTGATCCAATGGTCAGAATTTGCTTTGAATCCGCTTTGATTTTCGCCTTGAAGCACCTCCGGTCGAAAAAAAAATTTTGAGATTCAGATTAAAATTAGTAATTTTGGAAAAAAGAAGCATTCCTGACTTTTGTATTTACATTATTTAGGCAAAATCTTAAATTGCGTTAAAAAGTCAGGGCCGCTTTTCATAATCTGAAGTGCGACAATTTGAAAAGAGCGATACTCATATTGACCCTTATGCTCACGGCCCTCGCGGCATGGTGCGGACCCATTAAATGGGAGGAAGCATCACGTCCAAGAGACAACCAGGCCCGTACTCAATCCGTGGACTCCGAAGGGGTCGACGTGATGGTGAAGGACGGATGGGTCTATGTCACCGCTTCTAAAATCGTGACTATTCGCATTTTCAGTATTTTAGGTCAACCTATAATCACCGAAACCATGCAGCCCGGAACCTACCGTCTGCATCTGGCCTCACGAGGAATCTACATCCTGAAGGTCGGAGCGGTGACACGACGAATAACCATATAACTTGTTGCCATGATCAGTTATCTCGTGACTGGAGCCGCCGGATTCATCGGGGCGAATTTCGTCAAATTCCTTATTGATAAATACAATTCCGACGTCAATATCATCATTCTCGATGCCCTGACTTATGCCGGACATCTCGAAACAATCAACGATATAATCGCCCTCCCTAACGTGACTTTCGTCAAAGGCGACATTGGCGACTATGAACTTGTGTGCCACCTGTTGAAAGAGCACAACCCTGACTTCGTGGTCAATTTCGCCGCAGAATCACACGTTGACCGAAGCATCACCGGACCGCGGGTCTTCATCGAAACAAACGTGCTCGGAACCCAGACTCTGCTCGACGCATGCCGCGAAGCATGGCGAAAACCCGACGGCACTTATGCCGAAGGCCACCGGTTCCTGCAAATCAGCACTGACGAGGTCTACGGCGCACTGCCGATGGACCACGACGAGCCACGCCCCCTGGAAATGACCGCCGACGTGCGACGGGTATGCTCCCACCGCACACCCCCGGTGACTTTCGGCTCACAACTCTTCAACGAGCAGACCCCGCTGGCACCCCGTTCTCCCTACTCAGCATCGAAAGCCTCGGCCGACATGCTCGTGATGGCCTATCACGAAACATTCGGATTGCCCGTGTGCATCACCCGGTGCAGCAACAACTACGGCCCATATCAATTCACTGAGAAACTCATCCCCCTGGTCATTACCAACATTCTGAAAGGAAAGCGGTTACCGGTCTACGGAAAAGGCCTGAACGTGCGCGACTGGCTCTATGTCACCGACCATGCCCGGGCCATCGACCTGGTGCTTCACAACGGCGCTACCGGACAAATCTATAACATCGGCGGACTGAACGAGAAACAAAACATCAGCATCGTAAAGGAAATAATTGCGACAGTGGCCAATCTGATCAGGCAAAACCCTGAATATCAGAAAATAAGCGCACTGACCCCCGACCAAATCAACGACTCGCTGATTGAATTCGTGACCGACCGCCCGGGCCACGACCTGCGCTATGCCATTAACCCAACAAAAATTGCGCGCGACCTCAAATGGGTGCCTCAGACACCATTCTCCGAGGGTATTGTAATGACCGTCAAGTGGTATCTCGACAATCAGCAATGGGTCAACTCCATCAATAAAACCTCGCAGCCATGAAAGGAATAGTGTTAGCAGGTGGTAGCGGCACGAGGCTCTACCCCATCACCCGTGGAATATCCAAACAGCTAATCCCGGTCTACGATAAACCGATGATTTTCTACCCCCTGTCGGTGCTGATGCTCGCCGGCATCCGCGACATCCTGATAATCTCCACCCCCGACGACCTCCCCGGCTTCAAACGCCTCCTCGGCGACGGCTCGAACCTCGGCGTCAGGTTTGAATACGCTCCCCAGCCCCATCCCGACGGTCTGGCGCAAGCCTTCATCATAGGACGCGACTTCATTGGCGACGATGACGTCTGCCTCGTCCTTGGCGACAACATCTTCCATGGGCAGGGGTTCACCCAAATGCTCGAAAGGGGTGTGAAAAACGCCGCGTCGGGTGGCAGCGCCACTATCTTCGCTTACCCCGTCAAGGATCCCCAGCGTTTCGGTGTCGTTACCCTCGACACTGACGGCTCTCCCCTGAACATCGTTGAAAAACCAACTAATCCCGAATCGAATTTCGCTGTCGTCGGACTCTATTTCTACCCCAACGACGTGGTCAAAATTGCCCCTCAGCTAAAACCATCCCCACGTGGCGAATTGGAGATAACAACCCTCAATGAGGTCTATCTCAACCAAAACCAGCTCAGAGTCGAATGCTTCGGACGCGGTTTCTCATGGCTCGACACCGGAACAGTCGACTCTCTGATGGAGGCCTCGGCCTACGTCGAAGCAATCCAGAAACGGCAGGGATTCTACGTCGCCGCACTCGAGGAGGTGGCTTTCCGACGCGGATTCATCACCGCCGAACAACTGCGCGACCTGGCCTCACCGATGCTCCACTGTGACTACGGCGAATATCTCAACAACCTGGCTAACAGATACTTGAAGTGATGGAGAAAAATGCCGTAAAACTGGTGAACTTCCCCAAAATATGCGACGAAAGGGGAAACCTGACATTCATTCAGAATGACGACCACATTCCCTTCGACATGACCCGCTGCTACTGGATCTACGATGTCCCGGCCGGTCGCCGCCGCTACGGTCACGCCTTCCGCCGGAATCATGAGCTGATCGTGGCCATGAGCGGCAGCTTCGAGGTGGTCATAACCGCCCCCGACGGCTCAACCGAACGCTACCTGCTCAACCGCCCCTACACCGGCATTCTGATTCCTCCCTTCACATGGCGCGAACTCGATAATTTCTCAACCAACTCGGTGGCGATGGCCCTATGCTCGTCTAACTACGACAAGGACGACTACATCACCGATTTCGAACAGTTCCGGAAGGAGGTCACCAATGAATAACCATTCAATTTCGCTCCTCGACGACTGCCGCGTTGTCCAGCTGCCTCGCATACGCCACGACAACGGCTCGCTTACCTTCCTGCAGAACGACGCCCACGCACTGTTCCCCATCAAACGGGTGTTCTATCTCTACGACATCCCCGGAGACTCCGAGCGGGGCGGACACTCCCACCATGAGGCCCGCGAAATCATCGTGGCTCTCAGCGGTTGCTTCGACGTCACAATCCACGACGGTCACCAGAGCCGCACGTTCACACTCAACCGACCCTACAAAGGCCTCTACATACCGGCCGGAATCTGGCGCTCGCTCAACAATTTCTCATCAGGCGCGGTCTGTCTGGTGCTGACATCCGAAAAATATTCCGAGCCTGACTACGTCCGTGACTTCGACCGATTCCTTGCCCTGACATCAGTGAAACAACCCCGATGAAACAATACGAATTTCTCAACCTGGCCTCCGTGAACGCCCCCTGCATGGACGAGATTCGCGACGCCGTAAACCGGGTGCTCCTTTCCGGACGCTACATCGGCGGAGAGGAAAACCTCCGTTTCGAGCAACACCTCGCAGCCATCCACCGTGCTCCATGCGCCGTGGGTGTCAGCAACGGACTCGACGCACTGCGGCTGATTCTGGAAGGATACAAGGTGCTCGGCAAACTCTCGCCGGGCGACGAAGTCATCGTACCCGCCAACACCTACATCGCCACCATAATGGCAATAACGCAGGCCGGACTGACCCCTGTGCCGGTGGAACCCACCTTGCGCACACTCAACATCGACTCATCGGCCATACAGCGGGCAATCACTCCCCGCACCAAAGCCATAATGACCGTTCACCTCTATGGGCGCGTGGCTTTAGACCTGACAATGAAGCAGTTGGTCAACGACAACAACCTGCTTCTGCTCGAGGATAACGCCCAGGCCATCGGTGCAACTTCTCCCATCGGCGGACTCTTTGGCAGCGACGCAACAGGCGCACTGGGCCATGCCGGAGCGTTCAGCTTCTACCCCACGAAAAACATCGGGGCCATGGGCGACGCCGGAGCGGTGGTCACTCACGACCCTGAACTGGCCGATGCCGTCAGAGCACTCGCAAACTACGGAAGCGACACCCGCTACCACAACATCTACAACGGCTTCAACTGCCGGCTCGACCCCCTGCAGGCGGCAATCCTCAATGTCAAACTGAAGTATTTGCGACAGGAGTCCGACCGCCGCCGCCGATTGGCCGCCGCTTACGACAGCGCCATCTCAAATCCGCTGATCAGCAAGCCTTTCCTGCCTGATGACCCCGGCAGCCACGTGTGGCATCAATATGTCGCACTCGCACCGCAACGCGACAAACTGAGGCAATATCTGGCCAACCATGGCGTGGCAACCGACATACACTACGCCACTCCGCCCCACCGCCAGCCATGCTACAGCGCAACGCTCGGATCGCTCGCCCTCCCCGTCACCGACAACATTGCCGGGCGAGCCCTCTCATTGCCCATGTCGCCGGCAACCTCCGTTGACGATGCGACCCAGATCGCCGCAATTATAAATACCTGGCAGGCCGACTTCTAACCGCAGGTAAATCAAAACAATAAAGGGTCAATCATCAGCCCGCGCCAACGCATAATGAAAAAACCGCGGCCCACCTTTTTCAAGGAGTGCGCGCGGGTAATCAGTTTTGTCACATCGTGAACCGGAGAATGAGCCAAACCGACCCATCCCAATGCTCACTTATATTCCGGGTCGAAAGTCTGGTTGAGCAGATGAGCCAGACGCAACCCACCGCTCAAAAGCTGCTTCTCTATCACGGGAGCCCATTTGGCCACCTCGTTATATGACAGGTTCGACCCCTCGGGAGTACTGCTGTAAACCGCTCCGGCAATGCGGGCCGTTTCCTGAGCCCAGTCATCCACATTACCCTCGGTCACCTTTTTCTGTGCCGCGGGCGACAGACGGTCGAGCTGATACTGCCATTCCGAGTGGCTCCATTTGTGGGCCGACTCAACAAGGTCGGTGTCCCAGATGGAATGCAGATTCTTGTCGCGTCCGAAGTATTTGACCTTCACACGGTTACCACCTAAATCCGACGCATGGCCCATGTGCATGGGCTGATGCAGGTCGCCCACTACGTGAACCAGAATCTTCATGGCGAGCATAGCCTGGGGTTTGGTAGCCTCACCTGAGTTCAGAAGCTCCAGCTGAGCCTTGATGGCGGTGACAGCGTCGCCGGCCGGATTGGCCAATGCCGTCAGATAAGTCTCATCGGCGTTGATATTCTTGTAGTGCCATGTTTTGGTGTAGGCATAGTCGGGCGTATGGCTCGCGTTGTCGAGCCAGTTGGCCCAGTAAACCATCGACCGGCCATCTAAAATGGAGTCAACAGCCGCGCGGGTGGCGGGGGTCAGATGCTGCTCGGCTATGAATGCAACTACGTCATGTCCTTTCTGGCCCCAGCCGAAAGCCGCGAGCGCCGTCCACATGACTGCAAGTGTTGTAATGATTTTCTTCATGTTGTGATAATGAATGTCTATGGGGTTATTGCCAGTAAATCAAATGGTTATTCTCCGTAGTGGTCACCTTCAGGGTCACGCGCGCCCCCTCGATCACCGGAATGTTGTGGTCGACGTGCCCTATCGGAGCACCGAAAGCTATCGGATAGTTGTAGCCCGCCACCATCGTCGCGATCATCTGCTCCATGCTGCCATAGTTTCGGTCGGGCTTATAATCGGTGAACTGACCAACAATCAGCCCCTTGAGGTTAGGCAGCACGTTGTTGAGCTTCAGCTGATAGAGAACGCGCTCAATCTTGTAGATCGGCTCGCTGACATCCTCAATGAACAAAATGGTGTCCCTTTTCAGTATGTCGTAGGGAGTGCCTATGAGCTGTGCGAGCACCGCTAAGTTACCTCCTGAAAGAACACCGTCGGCCGTGCCGGGATGGTCGAGCGGATTGCTCGGGAAGGTGAAGTTGGGCCTTTCGCCTCGCAGAATTTTCAGCAAGGCGGCATTGTCGGGATCATCCGCACCGAGCGCGATATGCTTGGCCATCGATGCGTGAACCGACGCTATGCCATGCGTGCTCATCAGCGCATGAAGCGCCGAAATGTCGCTGAACCCTACCACCCATTTGGGGTCGTCGCCCAGCGGCAGACGGTTCAGACGGTCCATCAGGTGGACAACGCCATAGCCCCCGCGGCAGCATATGATGGCTCTGACTCGCGGATCGCCGAAAGCGTCGGCCAAATCGCTGTAGCGTTGCTCGGGAGTACCGCTGTACGACCCGCTTTTGCCTAAGGCATAGCGTGAGATGACAACGTCGAAACCCTCGTTGCGGAGCACTTCGACGGCGGAGTGGACATCCTCAGGAACGGGAATGCCGGCTGGCGACACAAACACAATTCTGTCGCCTCGGCGCAATGGTTTGGGAAAGGTGATCGACATGGTGATTTCGTTGATTCATTTCGTTATTAAACACCCTCTTAGAAACTGTTTAAATTGATTTATCGCAGTATTTGAGAAGGATTGTCATAGATTGTAAATATATTGACAAGACTCTCAAAGACAAGATAAAATAAATTTTAAACAGTTTCTTAATTAATTTTTGAGAGATACTTATTCGCAGGAAGCCCTGATTGTCGCTCAGGCAACCTGCACTTTTATGCCGTGACGGCGTATTTTTTCGGCTATGACATCAAGCTCCTCGCGCGACACCTTCACCAGATGTTCGGCCGGCGTCTTACGGTCGATCGAGTAGATCATCACCTCCTCCGGGCCGATCGCCTTGTAGAGCTCTATCAAGCCGTCGACCTCGCTGTCGGTGGTGTTGTCAATGGCCTTACCCTCGAACTCGCCGCGCAGAAACATGGTCTGGACTATGCATCGGCCGTTGAACTTACGCATCTTCCTGACCACATTCTCCACACTGTAGGCCGGCGACGTAGGCCGGTCGATCAGCCTCACCGTGCCATCATTGGCCGAGTCGAGCTTGAGTATGTTGTTGTCTACCTTGCCCAGAGCCTCAACCACGTCGGCGTTACCCAGACGGGTGGCATTGCTCAGCACACTGATTTTCACCTCGGGGAAAAACTCGTCGCGCAGAGCTATGGTGTCGTCAACCACACCGCCGAACTCGGGGTGAAGCGTGGGCTCACCGTTGCCCGAGAAGGTGATCACGTCGAGACCTTCGCCACGGCTTTTCATCTCGCTGAGTTTGGCCCGCAGCAGCTCCCTGACCTTCTCGCGCGGGGGCAGACCGGTGGTGCCCCGTCCCTGGGCGTTGAATCCGGCCTCGCAGTAGAGGCAGTCAAACGAACACACCTTGCCGTCGTCAGGCATCAGGTTCACTCCTAACGAAGTGCCGAGCCTGCGGCTGTGTATCGGCCCGAATATGGTCGATGTGAACAATACGGTTTGCATGGGTCTATGAGGGGGTTAAATTACAAAAGCTAAATTGGGGATGTCAGAGAAACTGTTTAAATTTATTTATCGCAGGATTTGAGAAGGATTGTCATTTAGATTTTTAATCTTGATGAAGGAGTTTAGGGGCTCCTGAATGACTGAATCAAGATTATAAATATAT
>JAXJVW010000036.1:0-3325 GCA_036308365.1 Muribaculaceae bacterium | reverse complement strand
TCAAAGACAAGATAAAATAAATTTTAAACAGTTTCTTATGTTTTGTTTTATGGTAGGTTGATGAACAGATGCCCACGACACTCGTCCCGACACCCGCATTGGTCGTCGGCATCGTCCCCATGTTTTGTTAACATCTCTTGTATATTCTATCTTTTTTGTGTATTTTTGCAATGAATTATAGTAGCCCTTCAAAACAGCTGTCCGTTAATTTATCGAGTGCGCCATGCTTCCTGACAGCCCGTTGATCTGCCGACGGAAACCATCCCGACTCGTATCGCAGGCCATCTGCCACTGATCCCTCCGGGGCTATGCGCGACGGACCCTTTTGACATGCGAATATCATAAACAACTATTTATTCGACACTTAACACAACAACCCTAAAATAAATTCTTATGAGATTAATAATTGAACCTGACTACGAAAATGTGTCACGCTGGGCCGCTAACTACGTGGCTGCGCGCATAAACGAAGCCAACCCCACTGCTGAACACCCTTTCGTGCTGGGATGCCCCACCGGTAGCTCTCCCTTAGGTATGTACCGCGAACTGATAAAACTTAACAAAGAAGGTAAAGTCTCTTTCCGCAACGTGGTTACTTTCAACATGGATGAATATTGCGGTATTCCTCGCGACCATGAGCAAAGCTACTACACTTTCATGTGGACAAACTTCTTCAATCAAATCGATATTCTCCCCGAAAACGTCAACATTCTCAACGGAAACGCCGAAAATCCCGAAGAAGAATGCGCCCGCTATGAAGCCAAAATCGCTTCCTACGGCGGTATCGACCTGTTCCTCGGCGGAGTAGGCCCCGACGGTCACATCGCGTTCAACGAACCCGGATCGTCACTCACCTCAAAAACCCGAATGAAAACCCTCACTCAGGACACCATCATAGCGAACTCACGTTTCTTTGAAAACAACGTTGACCTCGTGCCTAAAACCGCTCTCACCGTAGGTGTGGGCACCGTTATGGCAGCAAAAAGCGTTCTGCTCATTGTCAACGGTTACAACAAAGCACGCGCACTTCGTCACGGTGTTGAAGGCGGCATCTCACAGATGTGGACAATCTCTGCACTCCAGATGCACCCCAAAGCTATCATCGTGGCCGACGAAAACGCTTGCATGGAACTTAAAGTGTCAACCTACCGCTACTTTAAGGATATCGAGCACAACAACCTTAACCCCGAATCACAACTTTAATCCATATACCCCCCTCCGCCCGGAATTGTCCTGACGGAGGGGGTGTTATGTGTTAATTCCCCAGAAATCAAAACATGGAACGTAATCTCAAAGTAGGATTCATTCAGCAACACAACTCCGCTGACATTCAGGATAATCGTGATCGGCTCATGGCCAAAATGCGCCAACTGGCCGCTGATGGAGCTCAACTGATAGTCAATCAGGAACTTCATGACTCACTCTATTTCTGTCAGGTGGAGTCGACCGGCAACTGCGACCTCGCTCTTCCGCTCGATGATGAGTCAAACAAGGCTTATGCGGAGCTGGCCGCCGAACTCGGCGTTGTAATCGTGACTTCGGTGTTCGAACACCGGGCCCCGGGTCTTTACCACAACACCGCCGTGGTTTACGAAAAAGATGGCACCGTGGCCGGAAAATATCGCAAAATGCATATCCCCGATGACCCTGCCTACTATGAGAAGTTCTACTTCACTCCGGGTGATATAGGTTTCCGCCCTATCGACACTTCCGTAGGTCGACTCGGCGTTTTGGTATGCTGGGACCAATGGTTCCCCGAAGCTGCCCGACTGATGGCGCTCAGTGGCGCTGAACTGCTGATCTATCCAACAGCCATCGGATGGGAAAGCTCTGACACCGACGATGAAAAACAGCGTCAGCTTCAGGCATGGGAAACTGTGCAACGCGGTCACGCCGTGGCTAACGGACTGCCCGTTATCGCTGTGAACCGTGTAGGGCATGAACCCGACCCGTCAGGTGCAACCCGCGGTATCCTCTTCTGGGGAAATTCATTCGTGGCCGGTCCGCAGGGCGAGATTATCCACAGAGCTTCAAACACTGAGGAAGAATCAGGTGTTATATCTATTGACATGAACCGTTCGGAACAGGTGCGCCGATGGTGGCCTTTCTTGCGCGACCGACGCATCGAGGAATATTCCGGACTCACAAAAAGATTTCTTAACGACTGATAAAACAATATGATAGTTAACGCTGCCCGATTCGTCATCAGCAACACTGATGTGAACAAATGCCCCGATGACAACAAACATGAGTATGCCTTCATTGGGCGTAGTAATGTGGGTAAATCTTCATTGATTAATATGCTCACTGGCCGAAAAGATCTCGCCAAAACTTCTGCTACACCCGGTAAAACGCTCTTGATCAACCACTTTTTGGTCAACGACGAATGGTATATCGTCGATCTCCCGGGCTATGGCTATGCCCGTCGTGGAAAAGAAGCGAGGGTAGAAATCGACAGAATAATCAGGTCATACATCCTGAAACGTCCACAGATGACTAACCTGTTTCTGCTGATTGACTCAAGGCATAAGCCTCAACAGATCGACCTTGATTTCATGAACTGGCTCGGCGAAAACTCAATCCCCTTCGCAATTGTGTTCACCAAACTCGATAAACTGTCGTCAACAGCTGCCAAAAAAGCTTTACAGGTTTATTGCGATTATCTCCTCGAAACATGGGATGAACTGCCTCCGATTTTCAGAACATCGAGCGAAGACCGTCGTGGACGCACCGAAATTCTCGACTATATTGAAGAACTCAACAAACTCCCCATTGAATGATGAATCCCGAAGAAAAACTTCAACTCGAAGAAAAGGTCATAGAGATGCTCAAAACTGTGTTCGACCCCGAAATTCCGGTGGACGTCTACAGCCTCGGGCTCATTTATAAAATCGACATAAACGACAATGCCGATTTGGTCATTGACATGACTATGACCGCACCAAACTGCCCTATGGCCGACTTTATAGTTGACGACGCCCGAATGAAACTCGAGTCGATAAAGGCTCTTAACTCAGTGACTATCAACATTGTGTTCGAACCTGAGTGGACAAAGGACATGATGAGTGAGGAGGCGAAACTCGAACTCGGATTCCTGTGATTCGCAGGCCCGGCAAATCTGATATTAAGTATCACTCAGAAATTAACTACGCATTATTTTTGAGGATTTTTGGATTGATTTTCGACTTGCGAAAAAGGAGCTGAGCGACTGATGAACAAATCAAAAAGTGGCCAAAAAGACCAAAAATAATTGTAGCTCGGAGAGTTACTTATAGTATTAATTAAATTTTAAGAAACTGTTTAAATTTATTTATCGCAGGATTTG
>JAXJVW010000035.1:0-1738 GCA_036308365.1 Muribaculaceae bacterium | reverse complement strand
CATGCACATCGTGGTTCTGGTCGACCAGACGCTGCAGGGTTCCACCCATTGAGATTACGTCGTCGTCGGGGTGGGGGCTGAACACGATTACACGTTTGGGATAGGGGTTGGCGCGTTCAGGACGGTAGGTATCGTCGGCGTCGGGTTTTCCGCCGGGCCAACCGGTTATGGTGTGCTGGAGTTCGTTGAACACTTTGATGTTGACGTTGTAGGCAGAGCCGAAGATAGCAACGAGTTCGCCCAGACCCCAGTCAGTGTAGTCTTT
The DNA here is from genome assembly GCA_036308365.1 of Muribaculaceae bacterium. Classification (GTDB taxonomy): domain Bacteria; phylum Bacteroidota; class Bacteroidia; order Bacteroidales; family Muribaculaceae; genus CAJUPY01. Next base: position 1,473 of record JAXJVW010000035.1, on the reverse strand, counting down.
GTTGGTGAGTTTGAGGATTGGTTTTCCTGTTTTATGGCAGAGCCACACGATCGCACGACGGATAAGTTTGTCGGTCCATTCGCATGAAGTCACTTTCCAGGGGTGAGAGAGACGGGTGAGTCCTTCAGCCGCGGGAAGGTCGAGGGCGATGCGTGTGTGGTTGTGGAGCTGGAGGAAAGAAGCCGGAACATTTTCAGTCACGGGACCTTCGATAGCTTTTTTGATCAGGTGCGCTTTGTGTTCACCCCAAGCCACAGCCATGATTCGTGAAGATTTCAGTATGTTGCCGATACCGAGTGTGATGGCAGTTGAGGGGATAGAAGCGGAGCTATAGCGTTTAGCGAGTTTTCTGCGGGTTTCATCGTTGAGGAGCACCAGGCGGCAAGCGCTTGTCGCGAGCGTTCCCGGTTCGTTGAATGCGAGGTTGCCTGATTCGCCGATAGCAAGGAGAGTGAGGTCGAGTGAGCCTGCGCGGTCAATTTCCTGCTGATATTCGATGCAATATTCGTAGAGTTCGTCCTTTGTAACGTTAGTGCTGAAAGAGTGGATGTTTTCAGGTTTCACGTTGACATGGTCGAGGAAACTGTTTTTGAGTGTTTGCAGGGTGCTTGCGCCGTCGGGAATTTCGGGGTAGAATTCAGCGAGATTGAATACCACTACGTTTTCGAACGACACCTCACCGTTTTTGTATTTTTCAATGAGATGGGAGTACACGGGAATGATGTCCTCACCGGTTCCGAGAGCGATTACACATTTTCCTTTCTCTTTGATTTTGCGGTTTATCAGATCCACTGCATGCTGAGCGATGTACAATGAACCTTCGGGCATGGTTTCAAAGATTCGGGTGTAAATTTTTTCCTCACGTGTGAGGGCCGCTTTCTCTATTTCCCCTTCCGGAGCATAGTAACGGCGAGGAATAACCTCGAGTTTGATTTGTGAACTTAAATTAGTTTTCATCGTAGTGATTTTTTTCTGGTGCAAATGTAGATATTTATTTTGATATGTATACTAAAATTCATATATATTAACTCTCTAAAACATTTATTTTGTTTTCAAATCTTAATACACATATAATTATTTAGACTGGATCTGAGGTGCACCGGTGATGAAAACCTGTCAGTCGGCGGTTGAGGCCCTGTCAAGTTCGGGGAGCAGGTCGTTCCAGCATTGCTCCGTGATGAATCGGGTCATTGGTGGGAGCTGTGGGGAGTGGAAACCGAGCCGGGCTATGTTGCGTATCCATTTGTAGCGGCGTTGCAGATGGTCGTTGAGAGCGGACGGAATCTCAGTGTTGTCGGGATATTGGTGGCGCAGCCGGGCGTATTCCGTGGAGCATGATTCTTTCGGGCCGGTGTAGGAAAGGTAGAACTGGCGGAATTTAGAATAGAGGGAATCATCATGTTGTGTATCGGGAGCATCATGAAGGCCATCGGCGGGTAGAGGGTTGAAAGTCAGTTTCTGTTTGTGCTTTAT
>JAXJVW010000034.1:0-1251 GCA_036308365.1 Muribaculaceae bacterium | reverse complement strand
TTGCTGAAAGAACTGTCGGCCATACGCCGTGAAGGAAAGGTCATGACCTATCTCCGTCCCGACTCCAAAAGCCAGGTTACGGTTGAATATGACGGCGACAACAATCCTGTCAGGGTGCACACCGTTGTTATCTCAACCCAGCACGATGAATTCATCACTCCCGCCGAGGGTGAAAGCCAGCTCCAGGCCGATGAGCGCATGATTAAGGTGATACGCGAGGATGTTGAAAACATTCTTATCCCCCGTGTGAAGGCAGCCCTGCCCGAGAATCTGCGCGGCCTGTGGGACGACAAGCTGATTCTGCATGTCAACCCCACCGGTAAATTCGTTATCGGCGGACCTCATGGCGACACCGGACTGACCGGCCGCAAAATCATTGTTGACACCTATGGCGGACACGGTGCCCATGGTGGCGGCGCGTTCTCCGGAAAAGACCCCAGCAAAGTTGACCGCTCGGCCGCTTATGCCGCCCGCCACATAGCTAAGAACCTTGTGGCTGCCGGAGTGGCCCACCGCGCGCTGGTGCAGGTGGCTTATGCCATCGGCGTGGCCAAACCTGTGAGCCTCTATGTCAACACTTTGGGCACCAAATGCGTAGATTTGACCGATGCCGAAATCTCTAACATCATATCGGAGATTTTCGACATGCGTCCGGCGGCGATTGAGCGTCGTCTGAAACTGCGCAACCCCATCTATCGTGAAACCGCCACCTATGGCCACCTGGGTCGCACACCCCGCAAGGTTGTGAAACGTTTCGTGTCGCCTTACGAAGGTGAGAAAACCATTGAGGTTGAACTCTTCACCTGGGAGAAACTCGACTATGTCGATGTCATAAAAGAAAAGTTCGGACTCTGACAACAAAGTTTCCCCTACAATAAACAGCGAGGCTGCCTGACTTCTGTCAGACAGCCTCGCTGTTTACTCGGGATTGTGAGCTGATGGTTATTCGTCGAGCAGACCGGGGCGGAGCCGGCGTGTGCGTTCCAGGGCCTGTTCATGGCGCCACTGGGCAATTTTCGCCTCATGACCGCTGAGCAGAATGTCGGGCACGCGCCATCCGTTGTAGTCGGCCGGACGGGTGTAGTCAGGTGCGGCGAGAAGATTGTCCTGGAAGGAGTCGGACAGCGCGCTCTGCTCATCGCCGAGAACCCCCGGCACGAGCCTCACAATGGCATCGGCAATGATGATGGCCGGCATTTCGCCTCCGGTGAGCACATAATCGCCGATGGAGATTTCGCGGGTCACCAGATG
>JAXJVW010000033.1:0-10980 GCA_036308365.1 Muribaculaceae bacterium | reverse complement strand
CAATTTTGCTTTGTTTATCGGTCGTGTAGCTCGCTACACTCCCTCTGCACAAAGCAAAATTGTCTCGAAAATGCCTCGTTAATGTTAACGAATAAAAAGTTTAAATGAGTTCTATATCACAAAGTTAAGAAATAATTGACAACAAACCAAAAAATTGACGTGGCAAGCCAAGATAATGGTTGATTTCCATGGTCAGATTCCGGGAAGGTTTCGCCGGGGAGGGCTACGGACAGGTCGTACCCGGGTGAACCCGTTATCAGAAAAACGACGCACCGCGGCGTCGCAGCAGAGCGACATCGCGGTGCGGAATGGGAATTATTTACTCGGAACAGGGTGATTAAATGCCGAGTTCTTTTTTGATGAGGTCGATTTTTTCGTTGGCGAGCTGCAGACATTTGTCATAGTCGGCGGCTGATTCCATCTTCTCTTTGACTTCAATGTAGAACTTGATTTTAGGTTCTGTTCCTGAAGGACGGATTGACACTTTTGAGCCATCGGCAGTGAAATACTGAAGCACATTGGAGTTGGTTGGCATGTCCATGACGGTCACCTTGCCGGTGAGGGGTTCAGTGAGGGTGAGCGCATCGTAGTCCTTGATGACAGTGATCTGGCTACCGCCGAGTTCCTTGGGAGGATTCTCACGGAATTTCTTCATCATGGCCTGGATTTCTTCGGCGCCGGTTTTTCCGGGACGTACAACAGAGATGCCCACTTCATGTGAGAAACCGTTTTTGATGTAGATTTCCTGAAGGAGTCCGAGGAAGTCGAGGCCTTTGTTTTTAGCCCAGGCGCAAGCCTCGGCCATCAGTGAGATGGCAGAAACGCAGTCTTTGTCTCGTGCGAAAGTCTCGGCAAGGAAACCGTAGCTTTCCTCACCACCACCGAGGTATCGGCCGATGCCTTCCATGTCACGGATCACTGAGGCAATCCATTTGAATCCGGTGTAGCAATCAAACATCTTGATGTTGTTGCTTTCTGCAATTGACTTGATGGTTTCGGTGGTCACGATTGTTTTCACAATGTACTCGTTGCCCTTGAGCAGACCGAGCTCACGGTTGCGGTTCATCAGATAGTAGAGGAGAATCATCACGATCTGGTTACCGTTGATGAGCACATACTCACCTTTGTTGTCACGCATGACACATCCTATGCGGTCGGCGTCGGGGTCGGAAGCCATCACCAGGTCGGCGTTTGTTTCCTTGGCCTTGGCAATAGCCATAGCCATAGCCGAGGGGTTCTCTGGGTTGGGTGAGTCAACGGTGGGGAAGTCACCGCTGGGGATATCTTGCTCGGGAACGTGGATGATGTTTTTGAAGCCGTAGTTGTTGAGCGAACGAGGCACCAAAGTCACACCTGTTCCGTGGATAGGGGTGTAGACAATTTTCAAGTCGCTGAACTTCTCGTTGATTTCGGGGCTGAGTGAAAGACCTTTGATAGAGTCGAGGAAAGCTTTGTCGACATCTTCGCCGATTATCTGAATCAGCTCGGGGTTACCCTGGAATTTGATTTCGCTGACGCTCTTGATTTTGTTGACGTTGTCGATGATGTTGACGTCGTGGGGAGCGATAATCTGCGCACCATCTTCCCAATAGGCTTTGTAGCCATTGTATTCTTTGGGGTTATGTGAGGCGGTGATGTTCACACCGCTCTGACACTTGAAGTAGCGTATAGCGAACGAGAGTTCGGGAGTTGGGCGGAAGTTTTCAAAAAGGTAAACTTTGATTCCATTAGCCGAGAATATGTTAGCCACAATTTCGGCGAATTTGCGTGAGTTGTTGCGCACGTCATGACCAACGGCTACTGAAATCTGGTCGAGGCCTTTGAAAGCCTCTTTCAGATAGTTGGCCAAGCCCTGAGTTGCTGCGCCGACTGTGTAGATGTTCATTCGGTTGCTGCCGGCGCCCATGATTCCGCGAAGGCCGCCGGTGCCGAATTCCAGATCTTTATAGAACGATTCGATAAGTTCGGTTTTATCCTCTGCGTCAAGCATGCGCTGAACCTCAGCGCGGGTTTCGGCATCATATTGTTCCGAGAGCCACACCTGCGCCTTCTCGGTTACGTTTTTGATTAATTCTGTATTCTCCATTTTAGAGGTATATATTATTTAGTGTTACAATTTGTTTTACACGGTTGATTCACAAAGGTAATTAATTTTAGAATATTACAAAAATAAATGGGTAATAGTTTTGTGAATTTTTTTTAAATAACGTGACTAAATCAGTTGCTTCACACAACTGCCGAGCCATGAAAAAGTCAATGGGAGCATCAGGAAATCCTGACGCTCCCATTGAGGGAATCAAATATTGGTGTGAGGTTTACACGCCTTGCAACTTGAATGTCACGGGGAGTGTGTACCAAACGTTCACGGGCTGACCGTTCATTTTACCGGGGATGAAGTTGGGGAGTGATTTCACCACGCGAACAGCCTCGTTATCGAGGTCTTTATCACGTGAGCGGAGCACTTTAACTTCGCCGATAGAACCGTTTTTAGTCACAACGAACTGAACCACCACACGACCCTGGATGTTGTTTTCCATCGCCATTGTGGGATATTTGATGTGAGAGTTGATGTATTTCATGAGTTCAACATCGCCACCGGGGAACTGGGGCATCTGTTCAACTGACTGGAATACTTTAGTGTCGAGGTCTTCTTTTTTCTCCTCCACAATGACTTCGTCCTTGTACTCACGAACCACGGTAAGGTCGTCGGTACCTTTGTCGAAGTCGGTAGAACCGATGGCGGTAGTTGATTCTTTCAATTCATCCTGTGATTTGATTTCTTCAACAACTTCATCATCGTCAACCACGGCGATTTCGGTCGCTTTCATTGTGTTGAGGATTTCTTCAGGAAGAGCTTCGGGTTTCTGTTCCTCAACTCGCTGCTGAACTTCTTCTTCGGGCTGTTCTTCTTCTTCAACAGCTTGGTCGAGAACGGCCATCTGCTGTTCGAGTTGAGCCTGAAGTTCGGCTTCCTTCTGTTTCATTTTGTAGTCGTTATAGATACCGTAGACAACGGCACCGATAAGAACCACAATCAGACCTATAATAGTGTACAGCATAGCGCGGTTGTGACGACCATCCGATTTTTTGCGGAGTTCGTAAGCACCGAAATCTTTGTTTTTACCTTCAAAGATTAGGTCGCGCCATTCTTTTGATGAAAGATCTACATCTTTTGGCATATCCTTGCAATTTTAAAGGGTTAATAAAATATAGTCAGTCATCACTATTATTTGCGGTTTTTGGCAATATAGTCAGTAATAAGAGCTGTGTCAACCTGGTTCATGTTGTCGATCTGATAACGTGAGATCTGGTTGATCTGCATCTCATCGAGAGCGGTGATCACGCTTTCCCAAGAAGCCTCGGGCGTAGCTTTGATGATCACAACGGGGCGTGTCAGAGTAGAGTCATTACGGATTTCGCGGGCTTTGGCCTGGAATTCTTCGTCAGAGATTTTCTTTTCGCGCCACAGTTTTTTCTGTTCGTCGATTTTTTCGAGAGCTTGTTTGTTCTTATTATGAAGGATTTTACGGATGCCTTGTTCCACCCCGTTGTCATTTCCGAGGAATTTTTCGGAACGGAGCACGCCGTAGCCATCGGGTGATTCATCGATCAGACCGTCCTTGTTTGCATCTTCAATGAAAGGTTTACCTTCGTAGTAATAGATGATGTTTTTGGGACGACCGTCACCGTCGATTTTGATGTTACCATCTTTATCACGCTCGGTGGTGAGGATCATAGTGATTGCTTCTGAATTCTTCGCTTTAGACTGCTGATCTTCGCTTTCAATCTTTTCGTTAGAGGGGAGCGAGATGTTAAGAGTCTGCGACTTAATCATGGTTGTACACAGCATGAAGAAAGTAATCAAAAGCATGTTCATATCCACCATGGGGGTGAAGTCCACGTGGATCGCCATCTTTTTCTGGGCGCCTTTTTTCTTTTTACCGCCGCCTCCTGATGTATCAATTTGTGCCATAATTAGTCGTTTTCAGTTTTAAGCGCAGTCATTACAGTGAAACGGTTCATTTTGATAGTCTGGAGGTTATCCAGCACGCCGTGAATGGTTTCATAATTAGTTGAGCGGTCGGCTTTGACAGCGATACCTTCGCCTTTTTTCATTGCGTTGGTGAGGTTTTCGTTACCTGCTTTGTCGCGTATGGCTCTCATCCAGATCTGGAATTCGTTGGTGGTAGCGGGAGCATCACCTTCTTTGTAGTGAATGTCTACGAAAGGAATACCGGTGTCGGGACGAGAAGTGTCGCCGAGCCATTCATCTTGTTTTGACTGGTCAAGTTGGAGGAATTCGTGCATTTTAGCCATGGGCACTCCGAATGAACCGATCTTGGAAAATTTCTCCAAATCACGTTCAGTGATGTTGGTTTTTTTCCCTGTCAATTCTTCATATCTTTTAGCTGCTTCTCTGAGGGCTTCCTTGCGGACGTTTTCGCTTGACCAAGACTCATCGAAGGTCTGGAGGTCAGCTTCACCGAGCACAGAGAGGAACACTTTTCCTTCAGGGCTAACGAGGACCGAGGTTACGTTTGACACCGGCACCTTGATTTCAGAAACAGATGCTGGGGTTATCACGGTAACGGGTTCCTTAGCGAGGAAGGTAGAGGTCAACATGAAGAAAGTAAGCAGAAGAACGGTCACGTCGCTCATCGCGGTCATGTCGATGAGTGTGCTCTTCTTTTTAATTTTTACTTTTCCCATATTTTACCTTTTTAATAATTTATAAAAACTGTAAAATAAGGATTAGTGGTTGGCTGCAAATGATTGAACAATTGAGTAGCCGATCTCGTCGATAGCGTAGGTGAGGTTATCGATTTTGTTGGTGTAGAAGTTATATGAAATAACAGCGAAAGCACCGGTTGCGATACCGAAGGCAGTGTTCACAAGCGCTTCAGAGATACCGGTAGAAAGTTCGGTTGAGTCAGGAGCACCAGAAGCAGAAAGAGCCTGGAATGATTTGATCATACCGATCACAGTACCGAGAAGACCAACGAGAGTACCGAGAGTAGTGAGGGTAGCCACGATGGGGAGGTTCTGCTGAAGAGAAGGCATTTCCATTGCGGTAGCTTCTTCAACTTCTTTCTGAAGAGTAGCGATTTTCTGTTCTTTAGAAAGGGTGGTGTTTTCATCCATTTCTTTGTAGCGAACGAGAGCAGCAGAAACAACAGCGGCTACAGAACCTTTCTGTTTTGCGCAGAGAGCCTGAGCACCGGCGATGTCGTTCTGAGCGAGTTTAGCTTTGATGTTGCGAACGAAAGTGGTGATGTTACCAGAACCTTTGGCGCTGCCGAGGGCGATCCAACGTTCAACAGAGAGAACGATCACAGTGAGGAAGAGAGTCTGCAGGATGGGCACGATCACACCACCTTTGAAGATAGTACCGATAAGGTCGTTGGGGTGATATTTGAGGTCACCATCTGCGAACCACATAGAAGCACCATTGAATTCACCGTCGAAATCGAAGTGAGAGGGTGCACCGAATACGAACAAGAAGAGGCAAACTGCGATGATGAAACATGCAACGATAACCAAGAATGCGTTCTTAATACCGCGAACATTTCCACCAGTTTTAACTGCAGGAGTAGAACCTTTTTGTGCGGGCTTTTCCATAATTGAATAATTAGTTTGATTAGTTTTGTAAAATGTTAAATGATTATTTTTGTTGATTTATCTGTTTTGTGCTTATTCTACTGCTTACGGATTGTAAGCGCTGTTAGAAATTTTTCTTTACAGGGTTTTTAAATATGGTATTAATTACTTAATATTTATCACTTTAAGGTTAACACGACGGGGTTACGTTTTGACACGACCCGTAGGGGCACACTCCATCGTGTCGGATTATTTATGCAAATGTATTACTATATTTTCAATCTACAAAATTTTTTGCCCCGCTTTTTTTTAATTTTAAGTGTTTTTATGGTGTTTCCCATGATAATGTTAATGCGGTGCGTTGATTGGGCGCGTTTGTGCCATTATGCCGTATATAACTGATTACAAGCTCATTAGCAGCATATGCCCGACACATATCATAAATCACGGTCAATCAGGCGTTTCCTAATGACCAAACCGTCGGCGATGATAATCCGGCTTTTTGGACGAATCGGAGGCCCCAAACTGCGTGACTGTCAACTCAATTGGCGGAGACGATTCATGAGCAAGTCGGTGAACTGATAGTTTTTAAGTCCCCATCGCGGCGAAATTAACAAATTTTCAGGAGCTTGCGAGGTGAATCGCTCGATTGCGATATGTCCGGGGACGATTTTGACAATCTGCGCGCACAGGTCGAGATACTCGTCGACTGTGAATTCATGCGCTGATATGCGTCCGTCGGCCATGAGCCGGGCGAGTTCTGTGCCCTTTATCACCTGGAGCTGATGAAACTTGACTGTCTGGATAGGGAGCTCCGAGGCTCGTCTGACGGTGTTGAGCATCATCGGGGTGTCCTCGCCAGGGAGGCCGAGAATGAGGTGTATTCCGCAGTCGATCCCGGCCCGGGCAGTACGTTCGCATGCGTCGACCGTCTCAGTCCACGAATGGCAACGGTTGATGAGGTTGAGTGTTTCATCGTGCGACGACTCTGCCCCGTATTCAATCATGACCCTACCAGGAAAGCTGTTGAGAGTCTGCAATTTAGCGAGTAACGAGGGGGGCATGCAGTCGGGACGCGTGCCTATTATCAAGCCGTCGACACCAGGAAACGCCAGTGCCTCTTCATAGAGCGATATCAGATGCTCCTCACTACTTGAATGCGTATTGGTATAGGCCTGAAAATAAGCGAGGTAGCGCATATCGGGATATTTTCTCGCAAAAAAGTCCTTACCTTTTTCGAGCTGGGCTGTCACCGACTCCCCCTTTGAGGCAAACGAGGGGTTGAACGACTGATTGTTGCAATAGATGCACCCTCCCCTACCCTTCGTGCCGTCGCGGTTGGGACATGTGAAACCGGCGTTGACCGTCAGTTTCTGCATTTTTCTTCCAGGAAAGCGTTCGGCCAGATAGTCGGCGTATTTGCGATAGTATTCCTTCATATATATTACAGATAGTATTCCTTCATATATATTATATATGTGTAGTCTTGTTAAGAAGGTAGGCGTCGAGTAGCACCATGGCGGCCATGGCCTCCACAATTGGAATGGCCCTGGGCACGGCGCATGGGTCGTGACGTCCCCGCGGTTTCAGCTCCACACTGTTGCCGTCGCGGTCAACCGTAGGCTGGCTCGTCAAAAGGGTGGCGATAGGCTTGAATGCCACACGGAATTCGATGTCGCACCCGTTGGATATGCCCCCCTGGATGCCACCGGAATGGTTGGTGACAGTGGTGATAAGTCCGGATTCGGGATCACGGGTGAAAATGTCGTTCATCTCGCTTCCTTTCCGTGATGCCCCCTCAAAGCCCATGCCATACTCGAACCCTTTCGCTGCGTTGATGCTCATCATTGCCGATGCGAGCAGGGCGTGAAGTTTACCGAACACCGGATCGCCCAAGCCTGCCGGCACACCTTTGACCACGCATTTCACCACTCCGCCCACGGTGTCGCCCTGACGTTTTATGTCACGCAGATATGTCTCCATAGCTTGTGCCGTAGCCGATTCGGGACAACGCACCGGATTCGACTCTATCATGTTGAAATCAAGGGGTTTACCCTCGACTGTCAACGGGCCTATCCGCTCAGTGTAAGCAGTGATTTCCACACCTATCGACACCAACGCCTGTCGTGCGAAAGCACCTGCCACCACCCGGGCTATTGTTTCACGGGCCGACGAACGTCCGCCACCGCGGTGATCACGCAACCCATACTTGGCCGTGTAGGTGAAATCGGCATGTGAAGGTCGGAACAGGTCGCGCATCTGGTTGTAGTCGGCCGACAGCTGGTTTTCGTTGCGAACAATGAATCCTATGGGATGACCTGTGGTTTTCCCTTTAAATAGTCCGGAGAGAATCTCCACCCGGTCTTTCTCATTGCGCGATGTGACCACCGCTGACTGTCCGGGACGTCGGCGGTCGAGTTCGGCCTGCACTTTGTCCAGGTCTATCGTCACACCCGCCGGCATGCCGTCAATGACTCCTCCAACAGCAGGGCCGTGTGATTCGCCGAAGGATGTGAGGGTGAAAATTCTTCCAAAACTGTTTCTCATTGTGTCAAAAAAGGGGGAATAAGTTTATGTTCGTGTGGTGGGGGAAACCTCGTGTGGCAGATTCAAAATCTATCGGACCTCATTGGGCGATAGTCCACTCTGCCGGTTCGATGAGACCCTACATTTTAATAAGGTCAATAAAGGTTGCCCCGACAAATTCGGCAAGTCGTGCCGGATTGACCTTTATCTGCAAACCGCGTTGCCCGGCGCTTATGAAGATTTCGTCGAGGTCGACGGCCGATTCATGGATAAATGTGGGGAACGGCTTTTTCATCCCTATCGGGGAGCAGCCACCGCGAATGTAGCCCGTCAGCGGAAGCAACTCTTTCATGGGTATGAGGTCGGCCTTCTTCGCACCGGCGGCTTTTGCCGCTTTTTTCAAATCGACCTCCGCATTGCCCGGGACCACACACACGAAATGACCCGCCTTCTCACCCTGCAACACCAGTGTCTTGAAAACCATGTTTATATCTTCGCCGAGCGATTCCGCGACATGGTCGGCCGCGAGGTTGTTCTCGTCGACCTCATAAGGTATGAGTTCATAGGGGATTTTCGCGCGGTCCAACAGTCGCGCGGCGTTAGTTTTTGCCGGTCCTTTCATAATTTATCGTATTGTCAGCAGTCGTTATTTAATTATCGTCGCATCACGCCGTAATCACCACTTGAAGTCCAGACTTTCAAAAAGCGTGCGGTCAGAGTCGATGTTATTACCAATGGTGGTCAGCATGTCGCCGACCAGGGCACCGTTCATGCCTCCTTTCATTATTCGCCGTGTGGCTTTTTCGCTGAGCCTCAGTCGGCCACCGGCGAAACGGAGCGCGCAACGCGGGGCCACCAGACGCAGCAGTGCCACGGTCAGGATGATTTCACGCTCGTCGATCAGCGGAGTATTTTCCAGAGGGGTACCTTTGATGGGGTTGAGAATGTTCACCGGAATGGAACATGAACCCGCCTCGCGCGATGCCACCGCCATTTCCAGACGGTCGCACATTGATTCGCCCATGCCTATGATTCCGCCCGAGCACACTTCCAGCCCCACTTCACGTGCCCAGCGTATGGTCTGTAGCTTATCCTCAAAGGTGTGTGATGAGCATAGCGTGGGGAAGAACGCCGGACCTGTTTCCAGATTGCAGTGATAGCGCGACACTCCGGCATCCTTCAACTGTTGCAGTTGCTGTTTCGACAGCAAGCCCATTGAAGCACAAAGTTTTATAGGTGATGTTTGGGCTATGCGGCGATATTGTCCGCAGAAAATATCAAGGTCTTTTTGAGGCACGGCCCTGCCGCTGGTCACCATCGAGAAACGGTTGACGCCTTTTTCCGTGTTAATTCTGACTGCCTCGAAAAGTTCCTTTTCATCAATGGTTTCATAAACATCGCAACCCGTTTTGAAATGGGCCGACTGTGCACACCATTTGCAATTCTCCGAACAATGTCCCGAGCGGGCGTTGACAATGGAGCAGGTGTCGATGTCGTCGCCTTTGTTAGCCCGACGGATTTCATCGGCCGCGTCGCATATGTCGTTGATATCATATATCTCGCTGATTTTCAGCGCGTCGTCAATATCGCAGGGTATACCCTTTATAGCGTTTTCCTTAACTTTTGATAGCAGATCCATCATGATGTTGTTTCTTTAATAAAATATATGTGGAGCCAACCTGAGTCCTCAGACTGCAACAATGGCCCACAAATGCCACACACAGTGACAGTTACCGGTCAAACGACCCGGCACACCCCGTTCTGAGGAGGTGAAACCGGGCGATCAGTCGAATAATTTTACATACAAAAGTACGAAAACTTATTGCAAATTCAAAAATTATTCGTACCTTTGTCGTCGGGAAAGTCCTTCACGACATGCTCCCTCTGAATTCCGCCAGGTCTTGATCGAAGCAACGGTAGGAGGTTGTAGCGGTGCGATGATGGTCGCTTTCCCTTTTTTGTATCCCTACGACACGGACACACGCCAATCACCCATGAAACACCTCAAAAGTAATCTTTGCGACAACCGACTGACAATCATGATATTCATTGCCGTTGTCGCCTGGGCGTCAGTGGGAAACCAATAGACTGTCTTCCATTTAGGAAAGTCTTTCGGCAGCATTCTCCATTGGCAACCACTAACCAAAATGAAAAGTATCGCCTCGAATATGGAGCGGAGAGAATTTTTGCGATGGCGGCAATCATTTTCAAAGAATACTTTGTTTATATAAGACCATTGACCCTCGGTCAGATGTGTCTGATAGAAGTCTTTTTTATGCATATCAAAATACTTTTTCTTCTTCAAACACTCTGGTTGAGGGTTTTGTCATGTCTTAAAGTTAAATATTCGTTAATCCAAGACAGGCTCTAAAAATCATGCACTGACTTTTCGGCTTGTGCCGATTCAACCTCACTCTTGTGTTTAACTTTGCCTCGCTCTGATCTCGCTTTCCGACACCAGTCCGGGGAGTATATGTTTTATAACATATTATTTTATTTTGAATTTGTCCGACAATTTTGTATAATTGCAGAAATCAAAAAACTATGGGAGGAATAGGCAGCGGAGGCGCACGAGAAGGCGCAGGCAGAAAAGCTTCAGCCGGAGCGAGGACGAAAATTTCGGTCCGTGTTCCCCGTCTGGCCCGTTGACCTGCTTAAAGACGAGGCTACCCGCCGGAAGGTTTCGACCTCCCTCCCAACTCATCACCGAATTTTTAACGAAAGGGCTTGAACGATGAATCAAAAAGTAATAACGTGAGTTCGGGATAAGCCTGTTCCAAAAGCGAGACTTCGGAAAACGCGTGACGTATCGGGTGGCCAGATTTATGGTCACCTGATTTTTATTCAGTAACGCTT
>JAXJVW010000032.1:0-3659 GCA_036308365.1 Muribaculaceae bacterium | reverse complement strand
CCTGAAACGAGCGCGTCTACCATTCCGCCACCTGGGCTTTTGCGCTGCAAAGTTACGATGTTTATTTGGATTTTGCAATTTTTTTTGGATGTTTTTTTGTGGCTTTGTGTAATTTTAGGGTTATTTGGGGCGTTGTCAGAGGATTATGGGGCGTGATTTGAGGCGGGTGTCGAGCATGGATGGGGGGATGAATTTTTTGAGGGTGTCGGCTATGGAGTTGAGCATTTGTTGGCGCACGTAGTCTTCGCGGATGTACATTGAGACTTTTCTCAGGGAGAGGTAGTCGCCGTCGATGGCGCGGACGTTGGCGGTTGCGGTTGGGGGGAGGAGCGGCAGGTGCATTTCGGGGATTATGGTGTAGCCTCCGTTGATGTCGACGATGCGTATCAGGGTGTCGATGTTGCCGGCTTCGTAAACGTGGTGTTTGCCTGTGCGTGCTTTGCAGAAGCTGAATGCGCTGTCGCGCAGGCATTGCACGTCTTTCATGACCCAAAGGCGCTGGTTTTCGAGTTGTCGGGGATGGAACGCGGGGTTGGCGCGGCGTAGTTGTTCTGAGAGGTAGATGAAGAATCGTTCGGTGTAGAGGGGTATTTCGAGTATGCCTTGGACGGCGATTCCGGTGGCGGCGATTCCGGCGTCGATGTCGGCTTGAAGGAGTGCTTTGATTATGGCGTCGGGGCGCATTTCTTCGACTGTGAGTTTGACGTCGGGGTTGTCGTTGAGGTAGAGTCTTATGAATTGGGGAATCAGGTATGGGGCTATGCTTGGACCGATGGCGAGCTGGAGGGTTCCTGACACGGCTCCTTTCCGTTCGTTGACTATGTCTTTGATGCGGTCGGCTTCGCGGAGTGTGCGTCGTGCTTGTTCAATGATGAGGTGTCCGGTGGCGGTTGTGGTGACTTTGCGGCTTGTGCGCTCGAAGAGACTGACTCCGAGTTCGTCCTCGAGTTTGCCTATCATTCCGCTGAGGGTGGGTTGGGTTACGTTGAGTGCTTCGGCGGCCTGGGCGAAGCTGTGGTAGCGGTCGATGGCGACGGCGTATTTGAGTTGTTGTAGTGTCATGTCGATAGGGTTTGTCTATGCAAAGATAGTGAAAATCGTTTGGTTGTCTATGGATTGGTATCTATCTTTGTAAAAAAAATAATTGATATGAAGTATTTGATAATTGGAGGAGTGGCCGGAGGGGCCACCGCGGCGGCGCGAATCAGGCGTTTGTCGGAACAGGCTGAGATTGTTCTTTTTGAGAAGGGTGAGCACATTTCGTATGCTAACTGTGGTTTGCCTTATTACATTGGCGGGGTCATCGCTGAGCGTGACCGTTTGCTGGTGCAGACGCCGGAGTCGTTCGGGCGCCGGTTTAATGTCGATGTGCGTGTCAGGTCGGAGGTGACGGCCATAGACCGTGCGAGGAAGTGTGTCACGGTCAGGAGTGCCGATGGCTCGACTTACTTGGAGAGCTACGACCGCCTTTTGCTTTCGCCCGGCGCTACTCCTGTGCGTCCTCCGCTGCCCGGAATTGATGGCGCGGGGATATTCACGTTGCGCGATGTGGCTGACACTGACCGTATCAAGCGGAAGGTGGCTGATGGTGGAGTGAGGCGCGCGGTGATTGTCGGCGGTGGTTTCATAGGGCTTGAGATGGCTGAGAATCTGCTGCATGCTGGAGCCGAGGTGGCTGTTGTGGAGATGGCTCCGCAGGTTATGGCCCCGTTGGATTTCTCGATGGCGCAGATTGTGCACTCGCATTTGGCCGAGAAGGGCGTGAGGCTTTATCTGGACACGGCTGTCGCATCGTTTGCCGACGGTGACGGAGGTGTCATGGTGAGGTTTGCCGACGGACGCGAGATCGAGACCGACATGGTGCTGCTGTCGATAGGTGCCAGGCCGAACACGTCGCTGGCCACCGATTGCGGACTTGAAACGGGACCGGCGCGCGGCATCCGCGTTGATGAATATCTGCGCACGTCGGATGAGAATATCTACGCCGTTGGCGACGCCATTGAGTTCACGCATCCAATCACCGGACAGCCCTGGTTGAACTATCTGGCGGGCCCGGCTAACCGTCAGGCCCGGATCGTTGCTGACAACATGGTTCTGGGTGACCATGAGCGCTATGAGGGGGCCATAGGCACATCCATCGCCAAGGTTTTTGATTTGACGGTTGCGGCGACGGGAGTGGCGGCGAAGCGTCTGGAGGGCATGGGCATGGACTATCTGACGGCTACGGTTCATCCGTCGTCGCATGCCGGATATTATCCCGATGCGTTGCCAATGACAATCAAGCTTGTGTTTTCGCCCGGCGACGGAAAGGTTCTCGGCGCGCAGATTGTGGGCTACGATGGTGTCGACAAGCGAATCGATGTCATAGCCGGGGTTATCAAACGTGGCGGCACGGTGTCCGATCTGATGGCTATTGAGCAGGCCTACGCACCTCCGTATTCTTCGGCAAAGGATCCCGTGGCCATCGCCGGCTATGTCGCGGGCAATATTCTCAGCGGGAAGATGAGACCGATTTACTGGCGTGAGTTGAAGGATGCAGAGCCGGGTGAGTTTACGTTGATCGACGTGCGCACGCCGATGGAGTTTGAGGCGGGATCGATTCGCGGTGCCATCAACATTCCTTTGGATTCGATGCGCGGACGCTTGGGTGAGATTCCGTCAGGACGTCCCGTGGTGCTTTTCTGTGGGGTGGGCCTGCGTGGTTATCTGGCTTCGAACATGCTTAGAATGAACGGGTTCGATGATGTGCGCAATCTCGTTGGAGGCATAAAAACCTTCCGTGCGGCGACGGCCGTTGTTCCCTCGCCGGCCCCTTTCAGCGGTGGATGTGGCCAGAGGGAGCAGCCACGTGACAGTGGCGATGCCGATGTCAGAATCGACGCCTGCGGACTGTCGTGTCCCGGTCCAATCATGCGGCTCAAGGAGGCTGTCGACAAGATGTCCGAGGGAACGACTTTGGAGATTACGGCCACCGACCCCGGGTTTGCACGCGATGCCGAGGCATGGTGTCAGTCAACCGGCAATAAGTTTCTGCTGTCAACTGCCTCGGGTGGCAAACACACCGTCAAGGTGATGCGCGGCGGGGCAACCACTGAAGCTCCGGCCGACGGTGTGCCTGACCGTCGTGGCAAGACATTCATTCTGTTCAGTGACGACCTTGACCGTGCGCTTGCCACATTCGTGCTTGCCAACGGTGCGGCCGCTACCGGCCAGAAGGTGACCATCTTTTTCACATTCTGGGGTCTCAACGCCATTAAGAAAGTCAGAAAGCCAAAGGTGCGCAAAGACTTTTTCGGTCGTATGTTCTCGATGATGCTGCCTTCGGATTCAACATCGCTCAAGATGTCGAAGATGAGTTTCTGGGGTGCCGGCGGCCGTATGATGCGCCACATTATGAAGCGTAAAAACATCGATTCGCTCGAGACTCTGCGCGACGCGGCCATCAGCAACGGGGTTGAGTTCATTGCCTGCCAGATGTCGATGGATGTGATGGGCGTGGCCCGCGAGGAACTTCTTGACAATGTGACCGTCGGTGGCGTGGCCACCTACATGAATCGTGCCGACGGCTCGAATGTCAATCTGTTCATATAAGTATCTCTCAAAAATTAATTAATACTATAAGTAGCTCTCCGAGCTACGATTATTTTTGGTCTTTTTGG
>JAXJVW010000031.1:0-3206 GCA_036308365.1 Muribaculaceae bacterium | reverse complement strand
TCATCGGTCACTTAGCTCGCTAAGCTCCCTCTTCTTCGAGGGAAAATCTTCTAAAAATTCCCCTCGGATAAATATCAAAATAATTTCCAACAGTTACTTATTAAGCCTAAAACGCCCGTCTGGTTGGCCAGGCGGGCGTTTATAGTATGGTTGATTTGCGGTGGGACGGATTAGGCCACCGCATGGGTTGGCGGGTTATTTTGCGGGCTGGAGTATGATGAGCAGGTCATCGCTGTCGCCGTAGAGGCCGATGTTGCCGTTGGCCAGGGTTGACGCTTTTTTCACCATGGGGAGATATTTGACCAGGGCGTCCTGGACAGGTGCCTGGGGACAAGCCATGCGGGTCATTGCGATGTCGCCGAAAGCGATGGTTGTTTCGGTGGCCTTGTAGTTGCCCATCAAGGTGTTGCAGTCGGTTGTGCAGCCGAAGGTGCCTTCCGCGGGGTCGAGCGTCATGACCACGGGCTGGTCGTCGACCATATCGGTGGCGCCGATGATTGTGTCGCCGACAGCGATCACTGAATATTCACCTGAGAGGACAGGACGGCGCATGCGCTCGAGGGTCACCACACCCTTGTTTTCGGCATTGGTCAGGACCACAGCGCTGTCAGGGGTGAGCTCGAAGCCTTTCACCTGGGCGAAAGCCTGCAGGATGTTGTCCTCGAGGGTCATGTCGTGGCACATCATCCGGGTAGAGCCGAGAGCTGAGAGGTCGAGAGTCCCGGGTTTGGCCTTGACGTCGAACGATCCGACGATGCGGTTGCAGCTGAGGTTTCCGGAGATTGAGCCGTCGGAGGTGTTGAAAGTGATTGAGGGAACGCTCAATCCTTCAGGCACAACCACTTTTGCGCCATCAACGCTCTGGATGCTCCATGAACCATCAAGCGACTGAATATCAGCCACTTTTTGAGTTGTTGAACATGCCGAGAAGATGACACCGAGCGACAGGGCCGCATAGAAAGGGATATAATTTTTCATGTTGAATTCAGTTTAGTTAATTTAGTATTATAACGTGTGTCAATAAATAAAGTTGCGAAGATACGAAAAAAAAGTCAGATAAAGGGTTGTTTATATGGTTTTTATTCCTACCTTTGTCTTAGAAACTATTTAAAATTTATTTCTGAGATACTTAACAGATTTACTATACCATAAAATTATATATATAATCTTCTTACCACAATCAAAATACGATGAACGATATTACAGCACTCTTTGAGCAGATTATTTTGCAATCAGATGCGCTTGATGTTGCCATTTCTGAATTCAAAATGAAGCTTGCTGATGACCCGGAGTTTAAACAGAACTATAAAGAATGGTGTGAATCTGAGGGTTATTCTGAGCGTACCGGCTTCAAGGAGTATGCGGAAGAATTCATAAGGGAACGGGAAGAAAAATGGGATTCCCTTACCGACTACGACCAGGAGGGGTGAACGCCCGACATGCGATGAATGAATAAAAGGCTGTCGGGTTCATTCCGTGAGGTTGACCAGCGACTTTCAGTCCGGCGACGTGAGCCGGATGACAAAAAATATACTAACCTGAAACCTTGACATTGTCATGATGACCGGTTGACAGACGTCACGAAGCTGACACCGGTTCATTTCAACTGATCACACCGGGAGATGCGGCCGATGGATGGCCCGCGCCACCGGATGGAGACAACTTAGACTTGCCAATCACTATGCATAGATTACCGGCAGAATGGGAAAAAAGCGGGGCGGTGCTGATAGCGTGGCCCCATGAGGCTACCGACTGGGGCTACATGCTCGAGGAGGTGTGCGAGTGTTATGTCAACGTGTTGCGCCAGATCACGCGCAGGTGCAAGGCTATCATAGCCACACCGGAGCCCGACGTGGTCATGGACCGGATTGCCAAAGCGGGAATCGACACGGGGATGGTTGCAGTAGCCGCCGTTCCCACCAACGACACGTGGGCTCGTGACTTCGGACCGATCACAATGGTTGATGATGAAAACCGTCCGACGCTGGTCGACTTCAAGTTCAACGGCTGGGGGCTCAAGTTCGCATCGGATAAGGACAACCTGATCACCCGCCATCTGCTGGAGCAGGGTGTGATCAAGGGTGGCTATGTCAATAAGCTGAACTTCGTGCTTGAAGGTGGCTCGATCGAGAGCAACGGCCGCGGGACATTGCTGACCACATCGGAGTGTCTGCTTAGCCCGAACCGCAACGGTGAGTTCAACCGTGGCGAGATAGAAAGTTATCTGAAGGAGACGCTGTGTGTGGACAACGTTCTGTGGCTCGACCATGGGGCTCTGGCCGGCGATGACACTGACAGCCATGTTGACACGCTGGCGCGCCTGGCTCCGGACAATGGCATAGTGTATGTCAAATGTCATGACAGGGAAGATGAGCATTTCGCCGAACTTGAGGCTATGGAACGGCAACTGCGCGGTTTCAGTGATGAAACCGGGGCCGGATTCAAGCTCTATCCGGTGCCACTGCCACGCGCCATCTTCGACGAGGATGGAGAACGGTTGCCGGCCACCTATGCCAACTTCCTGATTCTGAACGGCACAGTGATTGTTCCGACATATAATCAGGAGGATAACGACCGCGAGGCGCTGGCCGTCATAGGTGAGGCGTTCAAGGGTTATGAGGTTGTGGGTGTTGACTGCAACGCACTGATAAAGCAGCATGGGTCGCTTCACTGCATCACTATGCAGATGGTCGGCCAGGAGTGAGGCGGATGTGTGTTAATTAACACTTTTCACAATAACTAAAGGTTGGTTTACGTTGTTTAACAAGTGAGCCCACCGACGGAGTGTGTCAGATTGGGACCATCTGAAATTCCGTTTATTTCCCATTGCTCCGCGAGGTTGCGGGGGTGTGGTCAGCGTGAGTCTTCCGGCTCCGTGATGGACTTAGAGTGTGTTTAAATTTAACACGTGTCCTTTTTATGATGAGAAAATTTAACACTTTTGGTTAAATTTAAACACACTATTAAATTTACAGATAATTAAGAAACTGTTTAAAATTTATTTTATCTTGTCTTTGAGAGTCTTGTCAATATATTTATAATCTTGATTCAGTCATTTAGGAGCCCCTTAACTCCTTCATCAAGATTAAAAATCTAAATGACAATCATTCTCAAATCCTGCGATAAATAAATTTAAACAGTTTCTTAGAGTGTGTACTGCGTTATAATCTCCCCGCTCCCATTCGTGGATTATGGCCAAATTTGCT
>JAXJVW010000030.1:0-1802 GCA_036308365.1 Muribaculaceae bacterium | reverse complement strand
GATTTCAGGGATAACGGTTATGCCGAGGTTTTGGCAATACTTGATGAAATCGATGAATTCATCGCGGGTGATGAAACCGTTGGCTGTTCCGGCTTTGCAGTCGGGGTTACCGTCGCCGGCGAATAGCTGAGCCAGGAAGTTGTGCTCGTCGGTTGTGTAGCCACGTCGTGCACCCACCTCGGTCAGTTCGGGCAAACCGGGGATTTCCAGTCGCCATGCCTCGTCGTCGACAATGTGGAAGTGGAGATAGTTCATGCGCAACAGCGCCATTTGCCTTACAAGTTTCTTCAGCTCGCTGACCGGATAGAAATTACGGGCCACGTCGAGCATCATCCCACGATACTGGAAGTCGGGGTAGTCCTCGATTACCACCGCCGGCAACACCCCAGCGTTAGGTTCGAGGAGTTTCTCGTTGAGAATCAACGACGCCATGGCCACCGCCTGCGGCGACGCCCCCTCGATCAGTGCCTTGCCGCCGTCGGGGAGTGTTATGCGATAGAACTCCTTGTTGTCATTGTCGATAAGACGTGTTTCCACGCCGTCGGCCGCTTTGTAAGTTCCACCCGTGAGCGTGACCTTTTTAAACGAAGGGATAATGTCGAACGGCGACAGTTCAGCCGGTTTTTCGAGCGACTGATTGAACCGGTAGATTGAGTCGGCGTAGACCAACACGTCGCGACCGGGATAATTTCTGCGTGAAGGTTCCACGAGCAGCGAGGCCCTGGTGTGGGGAATGGCTGTGGTTGTTCCGTCGGGGTTCACCGAGTGGAAACCGTCGGGGGCGTAGTTGATTGACTGAATCCACCCTTTTGTGCGGATGTCGAGCACGAGAGTTGAGTCGGCAGTAGCGAATCTTGGAGATTCGATGCAGTAGTATCCCGGGATGATTTCATAGATAGTGTCGGCGGGATTCACCATTGACATAGGACGAGCTAACTCGTTGAAACATAGTTTGTTCAGCGATTCAGGATTGGTGAGTGTCAGTCGCTGAATGTAGTATGTATCGCGTCCGGAGCCATAGTTGTCAAGCACTTCCCAGTGGATTGACGGGGTAGAGGCCACCGCCGGGATCACCGTTGCCGTGGCAGCGAAAATGCTAAAGATTGATTTAAGGATCATTACAAATTAACGTTTATAATATGGTGTTTCAAAAATGTTCGGGAGTCAGAGAGTGATAGAGGTTACGGCAACCGTTTTCGAGCAGATCCAGCACAAGTTCGAATCCGTCGGCCCCGTCATAGTAGGGGTCGGGCACATGGTCGTAGCGCGACGGCAGGTCGATGAATGTCGCCATCGGAATGATTTTTTGTTCATCCTCGACAGTGGGAGCCATCATCCGGAGGTTGCGTTCGTTCGAAGCGTCCATGGGGATTATGAGGTCGAAATTGTCGAAGTCGCTCATTCTGACCTGTCGGCATATGTGGTTGAACTCATAGCCACGGCGGCGTCCGTGAATCCTCATCCGTTGGTCGGGGAGATCCCCGATGTGGTAGTTACCCGTTCCGGCCGAATCGATGACGAACCGGTTGGCGTCGCCGCTATGCTCCACCAGAGCGTTCATCACCCCGTCGGCGGCCGGCGAGCGGCAGATGTTGCCCAGGCATACAAACAATATGCTAATTTTCTCCTTGTTTTTCAGTGAATTGATATATTCCAATCGTTTTTGGTCAGCCATAATTCTCAGAATCTTTTTGCATGAAAAATAGCGGGAAAGTTTCCCACATTGAACTCATTTAAACTTTTTATTCGTTAACATTAACGAGGCATTTTCGAGACAATTTTGCTTTGTGCAGAGGGAGTGT
>JAXJVW010000029.1:0-1321 GCA_036308365.1 Muribaculaceae bacterium | reverse complement strand
TCTTTTGTCAACTCCGGCGGTCTTTTCGGGTCATTTTGCCCCTCGTTGTCGGTCACGATGCCCGCATCGCTCCCTCCGCCTCAGGGCAAACCGCCTCCGAAAATCCTCTCCGGTGTTAACAAATAAAAAGTCAAGATGACTTCTGAGTCCCAGTTACTGAACCATCAGATACAGAACAGATAGAAAAAAGATGGAGAATTCATCAAATAAACGATTAGCAAAAAACACACTTTTTCTTTATATCCGCATGATACTGATCATGTTGGTGTCGCTTTATACGTCGCGGATAGTGCTGGAAGAATTGGGCGTTGATGATTACGGTGTTTACACCGTGGTTGGAGGCGTCGTTGCTATGTTTGCATTTATCAACGGCTCGATGACCTCGTCGACACAACGGTTCCTGAACTTTGAACTTGGGAAAGGTGTCACGCCCCGGCTCAGCAAACTCTTCAGGACAGCGCTGACCATTCATGCGTTGATAGGAGTTGTGATGCTGATATTGGCAGAGACTGTAGGGCTATGGTTTGTAAATGCTAAATTAGTCATACCTGCCGACAGTTTGATTGGAGCAAATGTAGTTTATCAAACCAGTGTGCTATCGTTCTGCATAACCATAATGCAAGTGCCGTTCAATGCCACAATCATAGCTCATGAGAAGATGAGCATTTATGCGTATATCAGTATCATAGAGGTGTTGCTGAAGTTATCTATAGCCGTCTCATTAATGATAGTTCCCACACATAAGCTTGCCATTTATGGAGTATTGATTCTGGTTGTTCACTTTATCACAGCGTCAATTTATGCCATCTACTGCCTACGCAAGTACAGCGAATGCAGTCTGCGGTTTTGCTACGACCGCGATATGTTTAAAGAGATGTCGGGGTTTGCGGGATGGAATCTGTGCGGGAGTATAGCCTGGATTGTTCGTCTTCAGGGAATGGGAATCATTTTGAACATCTTCTTTGGGCCGGTGCTTAATGCGGCCAAAGGAATTTCCGACCAGGTTGCCGGGGCAGTGAATCAATTGAACAACAACTTTCAGGTTGCGCTTAACCCCCAGATTACCAAGAGTTATGCACAGGAGAAATTGCAGGAGATGGAGGTGTTGACCTATCGAGGTATCAAATTTTCGTCGCTACTGCTATTGGTGATGATTGTTCCACTGTCGATCAACATAAATTTCATTCTCAACCTGTGGTTAACCACCGTTCCTGACTACACCCCGATTTTTGTGATACTTATCCTTGCCGATGTTCTGAGCGGTAATCTTTTTGGGTCGCCACTGATGGCCTCGCTATCCGCCACCGGTAAAATCCGTAAC
>JAXJVW010000028.1:0-1680 GCA_036308365.1 Muribaculaceae bacterium | reverse complement strand
TTTCGGCCAATTTTGCTTTGTTTATCGGTCGTGTAGCTCGCTACACTCCCTCTGCACAAAGCAAAATTGTCTCGAAAATGCCTCGTTAATGTTAACGAATAAAAAGTTTAAATGAGTTCAATTGAAAACTCGTCAGATATTTGGTAGATTAAAATAAAACTTGTAAATTTGGGAATCGAGACGGAGGGAAGAGCTCAACAAACAGGGTTCATCACCTCCGGTATAACCCAAACATAACCACCGGCCTATGCTCATAGACCAATATAAGGCATATCTGCAGAATGAGTTGAACCTGTCGCCCCACACCGTCGACGCATATAGTCGCGACGTCAGCGAGTGGGCTGAATGGCTCACGGACGGTGACGTCGGGAAGTTGCGCCCCGAGCAGGTTACCAGCGGCGATGTCAGGGTTTGGCTTGCGGGATGTGCCCGAAAAGGGTTGAGTTCGGTTAGCGTGCGTCGAAAAACACAGTCGCTCCGATCCTTCTACCGATATTTAGCGAAACGCCATGGTGTGACGGTTAATCCGGCATCAGAAATCAAGTTGGCCAAAGTTGCCAAACCACTTCCGGCGTATGTTCCCGAAGATGAGATGGCCCAATTGGTAGAAAAAAAATGCGACGGAGCGACAGAATTCGAGCAGAAGCGCAATCAATTGATATTATTGATGTTATATAGCACTGGAATGCGTAGGGCCGAACTACGGGAGTTGCGTGACGAGGATATAAATTTGTCGCGAGGCGAACTAAAGGTACTCGGAAAGCGTAATAAGGAGAGAATGATTCCGTTTGGCAAGGAGTTGTCAGAGGCGATACGCGAGTATGTTGACCTTCGTCGGCGCAGCACCGGTGAGGCGCGCAGCGAGCGGTTTTTCGTCAGACCCAATGGAGCGCCCCTCTACGACAAGCTGATATACAACGTTGTTCATCAGGCAATGATTGATGAGGGGGTTCATTCGGCGAGGTTGAGTCCGCACGTGATGCGTCATTCGTTTGCGACCGACATGCTAAACAACGGAGCGTCGCTTAGTGCCGTGCAACATCTGCTTGGCCATGAGTCATTAGCAACGACACAGGTTTATACACATATAACCTACAGAGAATTACAACAAAATTATCAACACGCCCATCCGCGGGCAAAAAAGTAAAAGGAGGTTACCATGGAAGTAAGAATCCAACCTATCCATTTTGAGATCGCACAGCGATTAGTGGATCATATCAATAAAAAGGCACAGCGTTTGGAACGTCATTTTCCGAATGTGACAGTTCTTGACGTCACCTTGAAAGTTGTAAAACCGGAAACCGCGATGAATAAGCAGGCCATCATAAGAATATTCCAACCCCAGGAAAACGAGACAGTAGCAGACAAAACCGCCGACAGCTTCGAAGAAGCGGTTGATGTGGCGCTCGAGGCCGCCGAGCATCAGCTCGAGAAGGTAAAGAACCGCAAGTGAAAAATAAGTTGAATAAAAGAGTTCAATGGGAAACCCCGTGCGCCGGTGCCGGCGCACGGGGTTTTTGTTGTTTATGATTAACATTTTTTGTCAAACAGGAACTAAGAAACTGTTTAAAATTTATTTTATCTTGTCTTTGAGAGTCTTGTCAACCTAAAATCCGCAACTATCATCCAATACACGATTAAGGGTAGATTTATGAGTCGTTAGTAGCAGCTTTCAGTAAA
>JAXJVW010000027.1:0-6587 GCA_036308365.1 Muribaculaceae bacterium | reverse complement strand
GAATGATTGTCATTTAGATTTTTAATATTGATGAAGGAGTTTAGGAGCTCCTAAATGACTGAATCAAGATTATAAATATGTTGACAAGACTCTCAAAGACAAGATAAAATAAATTTTAAACAGTTTCTTACAGCGCCAACTTCAAGGAGGATGCGCTCTCCGACGGTTTTACGCCTGACGACATCAGACTGAACGGTGTGCATATCACCGGACAGTTAGGCGCCACCGCCATGCTGAGGTCGAAGATGTTGGGAAAGCCGTTCATCGGAATCGGTATTGCGAACACTGCCATCGGGGTGCATGGCTTCGACAGGGTCTCAGGTATACTCATGGGATTGGTGATGCTTAAAACCACCAAAGACACTCAGTTTGGCCTTGGTCCGCTGGTGATGATCAACACCACTTCGCGGATACCTGCCTTTGTGGTGTTAATTTATCGTCACAGATTCTCTGACGAACTCGCTGTGAATCTGTATGGTGGCACGGTGTCCCTGGATTACACCCCCGGGAAAAACGACCTCTTTTCCATTGGTGGCGATGTCGACGTGAAAGAGTTTCCGTTCAAGCCTAAAAATGAGGATTTACCCCGGCGATGCCGGTTTGTCATGACATCGTTTCGCCCGATGGTCAAATACCGACGTCGCATCCTCCCGAACATGTTCGTGGAGGCCGAAGGTGGAGTAGCCTTGAAAATGTCGGCCCGAGTGAACAGCCGCTATGGCACTCATGAATATGTTGAGGCGTCGCAGAATCCTCAGCCTTTTGCAGGGTTCGGAGTGACTTATCAACTGTAGACGACTACCTGCGACATGCACATGTCATAAAAAAAACGGAACCGGGAAATCGCTCGATTTCCCGGTGAAATGTTTTAATCACAAACATGGGTGAAATCCATCAACGGGAATCACTCCAGGTGAAATTCGATAAAAATTATTGGCCGAGATAAGCTCTCAGCAGACGGCTCTTTGAACCTTTGAGCCTACGGATTGCCTTTTCTTTGATCTGGCGCACGCGTTCACGTGTAAGATCAAATTTAGCGCCGATTTCTTCAAGTGTCATTTCCTGACAGCCTATGCCGAAGAACATTTTCAGGATGTCACGTTCACGGTCGGTGAGTTGATGGAGCGCACGGTCCACCTCTTTTGATAAGGATTCCTGATTGAGTGTTGAGTCGGCCATAGGTGAATCGTCATTGGTGAGGACATCGAGCAGTGAGTTGTCTTCTCCTTCAACGAACGGGGCGTCGACTGAAATGTGGCGACCTGACACCTTAAGGGTGTCGGCGATTTTATCAACAGGCACTTCAAGAGCGTCGGCGAGTTCCTCGGGCGAGGGACGGCGTTCGTTTTCCTGTTCGAATTTCGAAAGGGCCTTGCCAATTTTATTCAGTGAGCCTACCTGGTTGAGCGGAAGGCGTACAATCCTCGACTGCTCGGCGAGAGCCTGCAGAATTGACTGACGGATCCACCAAACGGCATAAGAAATAAACTTGAAACCGCGGGTTTCATCGAACTTCTGGGCGGCCTTGATCAAGCCGAGGTTACCCTCATTGATAAGGTCGGGCAAACTTAATCCCTGATTCTGATACTGCTTCGCCACTGAAACGACAAAGCGGAGATTGGCGCGGGTGAGCTTATCCAGCGCGCGGTCACCTTCGGGGCCACCCTCGCGGATTTTCTGCGCCAGTTCAACCTCTTCTTCCACAGAGATCAGTTCTTCGCGCCCTATTTCCTGAAGATATTTGTCGAGTGATGCACTCTCGCGGTTAGTAATTGATTTGGTAATCTTTAGTTGTCTCATATTGTCTATTACCGTAATTAACGTGCAAAGTTACGAATTTATTCACTTATAACAAAGTAAATGTGGCATTTTCTTTTGGCCGAAATTGATTTTATTGAATATTAAGGCTTCATTTCGCGATTCGGCCATAATGTGATGTCAATATTGGAGATAGATGAAAGGCACCAGATCAGATGAACGCACCTGGATTATAACCAATATTATCAGGGCTACCACCAGGGCCTGCCACACGTAGGGGATTTGGCTGAAGTGTTTCCGGGTCCACTCAAACCATGCGTGCGGCGTGAAATGCAGTGCGTATCCCGCCACTATGGCTATGACTATGAGCAGATAGCCGTCGAGAAACTGTGGAGCCACGTCGGCGTGGAAACTGAAAAGTATCTGATGCATCATCTCCCCCACCTTTTCCATTGATTCCGAGCGGAAAAACATGAATCCGAACGCAATCAGATTAAAGGTACAGAATATGTTGACGAACCGGCGGAGGAATCCGGGCTTATCATCTTTGCCTATGCCGAGGAGGTTTTTGTAGATCTTATGAAACACGAGCAACAGACCGTTCCACACGCCCCAGATGATATACATCGGCGACGCCCCGTGCCACAGTCCACCCAAAGCCATGGTGGTGACCAGGTTGGCGTGTGAGCGGAATTTGCTTTTCGTGCGGCTTCCCCCTAACGGAATGTAGAGGTAGTCGCGGAGCCACAGCGAAAGGGAGATATGCCATCTGCGCCAGAATTCCTGTGGGCTCTGTGATTTGAAGGGTGAGTTGAAGTTGTCCTTGAATCTGAATCCGAGCAGCAAGGCTATGCCTATTGCCATGTCGGAGTAACCGGAAAAGTCGCAATAGAGCTGCAGTGCGAAGCCATATACCCCCATGAGGTTCTCAAAACCGGTGTACAATGCGGGGTTGTCAAATATGCGATCAACGAAATTTCCGCTGATGTAGTCAGCGATAATGACTTTCTTGACCAAACCGCAGATAATCAGGAAAAATCCTGAACTTATCATTTCCTTTGTGGCTGGCGAGGCGTCACGCACCTGCGGCAGCATATCCTTGGCTCTGACCACGGGACCGGCGAGCAGTGGCGGAAAGAATGTCAGATAAAACGTATAGTGCAGGAAGTTGGAGCATGGGGGCATCTCGCCTCGGTATATGTCGACGATATAGCTGATGGAGCGGAAGGTGAAAAATGATATTCCGGCGGGAAGAATGACCTGCAACGGATCGAAATGGACGCTTGTTATGGACGCGAACGCATCGATCAGCAGGTTGAAGTATTTGAAGTATACCAGCATCCCCACGTTGACCACAACGTTAAGTGCTACGATGCCCCGCCGCAGTCCTTCCTGACGGGCCGCTCCGAGCAGGTTGCCGAGAATGAAGTCAAACAGACACACCCCCAACAGAATAAAGCAGCATTCGGCCGAGGATTTGTAGTAGAAATATAATGAAAACAGTATGACGAAAATCATTTTCAGATTTCTGTGGCCGCTGAGCAGCTCATATATCAGCAGAAATACCACGAAAAGCACCATGAACAATCCGGTGTTGAAAAGCAGCGGATTTGATTGGTCATACAAAAATATGTTTCGGAGATTTGTGATAAATTCGTCCATTTTTAGTGATGGTTGTTAATTGGATCTTTGTCAGGGCAGTTCGGTGTCGGGCGTGAAAGTTGGATTAAGCGCTGATTCCAAAGCGTTGTAGAGCAGGTCGCCCTGAAGTTTGTATCCGGCGAAGGTGTTGTGGATGCGGTCGGTGTTCATCAGACCGTTTTCAACCCATGCCGTCGACGCACCGTCACCGCCGGCGACTTCATACCAGTCATAAACAGGAATGCCGTTATCTTTCCCATATCGGAGAATCACGTTTCGCATACGTTTGACATTCTCATTGACTGAGAATGATTTGGAATACACGGCGCGACGGCGGCCTCTACGAGTTTTTCTTCTTGCCACGCGTTTGGCCCGCTGGCACTCCATCGGAGTGGTGAGCAATATTTTCGCGTCGGGGTTATACTTGCGCAAGTCGCGTATCATGCAGTCTATTTCCGAGCGCATGTTTTCGTCGGACACCTTACCGAAAGCCTCGTTGGTGCCCAGACTGACGATAAACAAATCGGGACTGAGCATAGCCACATCACTTCCCATTGACATCAGTTGGTTGTAGGTCGAGTATGTGGCTCCGTTGTTTCCTATGGCATGGTATCTCACGCCGGAATCACGGTTCTCAAGCGATGCACCAAATATGGTGACCGACTCGAATGAATGGAGCGAGAGGTTTACGGTCACTTCGCTGGTCCGCATATTAATTCGGGTGCAATAGTCCATTACGGAATCGGTGAACGCTACGTTAACTCCTTGCCCGTCAGTGATTTTATCAACGAACACTCGTCCGTTTGAAAATATCAGCACGCTATTGAACGGATCTCCTTCGGGACATGATCTGACGGCGGTTGAAAGTGTCATGGAAAACGAGGGCGAAACGGGGGTGAAGCTGACGCCGGTGAATCCCATGTCGGTCATCCAGGGCAATTTAAGCAGTTTCGCCGAGGTGTTTCTTGCCGAAGTGGTGAAGCTGTAGTTCACCGGTTCGTTCGTCCCGGCGATTTTCAACGGGGTGATAATACCTCGGCCACCATCGCCATATCGTTGCTGCAACAGGTCGCGCACCCGTTGCGAGGCTACGTCGGCCTGAATATGCGAGTCACCTATCTGGAGTATGCTCACCGGCATTGAATCGGTCTGCGCGAGCTTCAATCGTAAACTCCGCCAGTCGTCACCGTTCATGTCGATGGTGTTGGCCCCGGTGTTGATGAAGTCGAAGGTGTCATGGTCGGTCAGCTGCGGGCCTGTTTCTATGACAACCGGGCCCTCGCGCGTCTGTGACTGGTTGTTATCGTCGGCACGGCCTGAGCATGAAACCACCAACAGCGCCGACAAAGGGAGCGAAAGTAATATCTTTTTAATCATTTATCAGTTCATTTAAAGAAGTAACAAACAAAGAGGCCAATCTGTCACCACCTTTGAATGATAAATGGATATAATCTTTGTTAACGTCGCGCGAATCGGCCCACTGAACCACGGCGTCATGTCCACCCATAGCCTCGCGGGTGTCCCAAAAGGGAATCTGAAGCTTATGCGCCATTTTGCGCTGCTGGTCAACCATGTATGGCACTGATTTCATGGAGTGTACGTCAGCGCCTGTTTTCTCTCCTCGGTCACCGATTCCCATAATCAGGATGTCTGACTGGGGATAAGCCTCACGGATTGTAGCTATGGCTTTTTCCATGGCTCTCGTATAGTAGGCGTAGTTGGTCTCGTCGGATGAAAGGGCGTTTATGCCATATTCCACGATAATCAGATCGTAGTCGATGAAACGGCGCATCTGCTGGGCGAGCCGTGGGGAGAGTTCGGAATGTTTTATCCCGGAGTAACCCCTGATCGACATGTTGTCGACGGCAATACCGGAGTTATCATTGAGATACAAACCGAGTGAAACCAGATCGGTCGACGGTGTGGAGAGCGACAGTTGTTTGGTGAAGCCGTCATATTCGACACACTGCACTTCGTCTGACGCCTCTACAGTGAACTGTTGGTCGCCATTGTCGCCGGAAAGTGTTATGGTTGTGGCCGTTGGCGCTATGAACAAGAACTTGGAATTGTTCCATGTGGCGCTGCGGTGCATCTTTTTTGAGCCTTTGACTGTGGTTTTCGCATTTTCCTCGGCCGAATGATATATTCCGAATATGGGCTTCTGGCTCCCTTTATGTCTGAAATCATGTTTTTCCCATCCTGAACAGGTTTGTATTATTGACTGACGGAACCCTGTCAGATCGCTGTGCACCGGCAGATACCCTACCCCGTTTCCTCCATATTGTTCCTGCAGTTTCTCCCTGACATTCTGGGTGAATATGTCACCTTCTATGTAGGAATCACCGATTACGGCGATTCTGACGGGACGTGAGTCACGGCTCGCCATGGCGGCCCTGAAGTTTGGCAGCCGATGGCCTGAGAAATCTTCTATCTCCACAGCTCCACCCTCTTTGCGGACCGGTTTGTCGGGCAGTGGCGACTCATTGGCTTCAATGGGCGTCACTGCCCGGCTTTCGGAGTCGGTGGCCTCTTCTGAGTCTTGCTCCACGGGGGTGTCACCCGGCGTGGGGTCATCTGCGTTTGCGAATTCTTCCTTGATAATCGCCAGGTCAGGATCGACATATGTGTCGCCCCCTGCCTGCGCGGTCTGCTCCTGCGGGAAGAGGTCGCTCCAGAGCGAGAAGTCTTTGAGCAAACCGGAACTCATGCTGTTAAGTGGCAAAAGCGACACGGTCACAACCACAGCCGTGGCGATAATCATTATTGGGAACGCTCGTCCGTTTTTCATAGTCGAAGCCTGTTTTTATGTTGTTCATTTTACCATGGCCTCAGCGATATTTTTGCGCAACACCATGGTCTTGTTTTCTGTCTCGTTCCATTCATCCTCGGGGTTGGATTGCGCTGTTACGCCTCCTCCTGCAAATATGCAATACCCTGAATCACATAGTTTTACCGACCGTAAGTTAACGTAACATTTCAATGCCGACGGGGTGACATAGCCCACGTAGCCTCCGTAGCATTCCCTGTTGTGATCTTCAATCAGGGAAATCTCATCGATGGCTGTGGCAACCGGGAATCCACTCAATGCGGGTGTGGGGCTCAATTCATCCAACAGGGCCGTACAGGATGCTGCGGGAAGGGTTCCTGAGAACAGGTCGCAGATGTGACACACGGGCTTGAACTGCACG
>JAXJVW010000026.1:0-3644 GCA_036308365.1 Muribaculaceae bacterium | reverse complement strand
CTCCCCCTTCCGAAAGCGTCACTTCATTTCTGAGACATTCATTTACCCACAAGGGAGCTTTCTGCGGAGCAAACCTGTGCATTTCATATTCCCATTCGGCACTACCACCGGTGGGATATATGACTTTTCTGAGCAGATTGCCTCTGATGTGTCGTTCACTGACTTTTCGATTGGCACCATAAACCGACGTTACCTCATCCATCCCCTTGAGTTGGATTGTCGGAGCTGTCGTCATCTGGTCGGCACCATTATAATATCCCCACCAGTCAACACCGCCGGTGTGTGAGTTGAAAGCTACATCGTCATATTCGAACCGGTAGGTACCCCTGTCGCTTAACCGCACTCCTGTCAGGAATCTATGGTCAGTTTTCTCTCTTAGGAAATCAGCCCTGAAAACTTCACGCTCCATGTTGCGTACAACCAGTTCGGAAATCATTTCAGATGCGTTGCCGAACGTCAGTTTGCCACCTGGAAATGTGATGGACTCGACATCCATCAAATTACGATAACGGATGGGGTTTGTGGCTGCGAGGGCTGTCACTCCGTTGGCATAATCACCCGGGCTATAGTGCAGTGGAGTGTTGTCGATGGCTATGAGCCC
Source organism: Muribaculaceae bacterium (assembly GCA_036308365.1). GTDB lineage: Bacteria > Bacteroidota > Bacteroidia > Bacteroidales > Muribaculaceae > CAJUPY01. The sequence goes on along the minus strand of JAXJVW010000026.1, from coordinate 3,043 downwards.
CTTATCTTTGTGACAGGAGTTGGTCCAATTGATCTTGATTTCTGTTCCTGATGTGAGAGTGACCGTCGAAAGCAGCCACTCCGTGGTCATCAGGTTCCATTCAATCATTTCACCTTTTTCAGAGAAATCATAAATGACTCCCGCAGGATCAGTCACCCTGATATAATCGAGTTTTTCACCGCATTCAACCTTGTATTCTTCACAGTCCAACCCTTTAAGGCTCCCATCAATGTACATGAGTTTCAAGGTCGCGTCAGGCAGATAGACCGTAAAGAAGTCTCTCTCCGGGTCGGTCATGTTGGGATCAGCCGACGGATACGCCGTTGTGCTCAGCGCCTGGAACCAGTAGTTGTAATTGTCAAAATACTGTTCATCTCCTTTATCGCCAATGAACTTAAAGTATTCATCGGGGCGACCGTTGATCTGACGTGATATTCTCATAGGAGGCGTCAGCACCCATCCCCACCCTATGGGTTGGGGGTCATCGTCGGGTCGGATTCCATTGCTGTGATACTGCAACGACACCGGCAGCCTGAATCCCTCGACATCAACCGTATAAAGTGGTATGGAGAAATCTACGGCTCCTGTGAGAACCGATGCCGACGGCATCATCACTTCCCGGATCGATCTGGCTTGCGGACTTTCCGGCCAAATATTTCTGTCGGGCCAAGGGACATCTATTCCGACACACCGCAAAGCAGTCAGAAATAATATGATTGATATTTTCAATCTATTGCTCATTCCCCTCTGTAAATATTAAATAATGACGCTATTTTTGCTAATCAATGGACACTGATTTCACCCATTTTTTAGCAAATGTTTCAGCCGATGTCACCGATGAGTCGCATGAGGCGGCGTCATCACCGAAATGACAATGATGGTTCACGTGGCTAAGATAGCTATAAAATGACTGTTTTGCAAGTGTTTCAAGTTATTTCTTAGAAATTGAGCGGGCGATGTTTTTTTCTGAGCCTGTCAGATTGCGGAGGAGGGTCGCACAAAAAGGTTTCATCCGGACTTCCGACAGGCCGGGGAGGGGGTGAATACCGCACCGGGATGTCGGAAGTCCGGATGAAACCGGCTTCTATCATTTAATCATTTATTTCACGGAACCTGGACTTGGGCTGTCCGCACCGTGATTGACGCCGCTACATGCGACGCACTAATCTACGTTGTTTTTTATTGAGCTTACGCCTGACGAATCTTTTCCGGTCAGTGTTTTGATGTTTGATTGGATTGATGATGCACCTGAGGCGTCGACCGAGCCTGTTTCGGCTTTGAGTTCACCGGCGCTGATTTTTGAGGCTCCGCTGCAATCGAGGTTCACCTTGCGGGCCGTGCCTGCGAGTGTGATTGTTGATGCTCCGCTGCAATCGGCGCTCACGGTTTCGGCTCCATTGATTATCATGCCGAGATTGGATGCTCCGCTGCATTCGCCACTGAGATCGATGACATTGACCGTGGCCACTTTCGCCGATGACGCGCCTGAGAGATCGAACTTCGCTTTGCCGCAGTTGAGAGTCTCGAGGTTAAGTTTTGAGGCACCTGAAAGCTGAACGTCCATGTCGCCATTTTTCAAATCTATCATTTTTGCGGTGAATGTGCATGCGCCGCTGATGTCGATGCCGTTGAGTTTGGGCGATTTCACTATCAGTTTGGGATTGTTGTTGTTCTTGAACATCAGGTCGTGGCCATATCCTTCTTTCCACACCTTGAGTTTGCCGTCAGACACTTTGTAGCAGTAGTATTCCATCACATTGTCAGGAGCCACAAATTCGGCTGAGGATTCGTGTGCCTGCACATAAACCACGTGGATCTGCGAGGATACCTCGAGTTTGTTCAGGTCGTCGACTTCGAGGGTTTTGGTCATCAGTTTATCGGACGCCTCGATTTTTTTTGTGCTCATGCGGGTTGCACATCCCACTGTGATTAAACTTATGGCGGCTACGGTCAGCGCTAATGTGAGGATTCTTTTCATTGCTTTGAATGGGTTTAATTCGTTGTTGTTTTTCTATTAGACCCACAAGCGGCCGGAAAAGTTACAGCGTCATAGTTAAATAATGTAAAAATATGACAGTGATGCAATAAGATAACGCACTGGGCTTCACTATTCATTTGCAATGTTGATTCCTTCTATATAGATAAACTCCACTCAGGGCCATTACGAGCAATCCTGCTGCGAAGATATAAACGTTGTATGTTGTATGTTCATTCAGATTGACTATCAGGGCATTTCCGGATTTGGCTGTGTTATAATACAATGATTCCAGATTACAAAGAACGTGGGCTAATATACATGGAAGCAGCTTTCCTGTACGGGCCATAAGGATGGCGAACAATCCTCCTGCAACAAGGCACGACACAAATCCCTCAACACTGTAGCCGTGGACTGCGGCGAAAAGAAGGGACGACAACCAAACGGTCCAAGAGAGCGAAAAACGCATTTTCAGCAGAGAGAATATATCTTTGCGAAACAATAGTTCTTCCAATACGGGGGAAAGTATCACCCCAAACAATATCATCTGCCACATTGATTCTTCCGGAGCATTACCCACCGGGGCAGCTTGCACACCAAGCGCAGACGACGCATATGCCCATATTCCCGGAAGAACTATCCTGCACACCGCGAATGTAAACACGATAAATGCCGCTATCCATTTTGAATCAGCAGGATTGGCGCAATCATAGAATCTCAACCGTTTTGCATATCGTATGATTACACAAATTGCGATTGCTGCAAATCCGCAACCGAGTGTGCCGCTTATTCCATAGAGGACGGATTCTGAAAGGACCACGCCATTTCTATCGGCAAAAAACTCCATGGCTGTCTGGAATATGGCTGTGAAGATCAGAGCCATAAATGCGACCCCGACAATGATGGCAATCAGCCATCCGACTTGTTTCAGTAACTTTTTCATTTTATTTTACGATTAATCCATAATTCGGCAACATATCCACGTAACATAAACGCGGGTTGGCTATAAAATTAGCCAATCCGCTTATTTTTAGCCTAATTGATTTGGTGGTCTCAAAATTTCAGTGT
>JAXJVW010000025.1:0-5036 GCA_036308365.1 Muribaculaceae bacterium | reverse complement strand
GTCAAGGTCGCCCACTTTCGTAGCGGTAGCCGATGATGCGCCGGGTGAACTGTACCACGCTTTGCAGTAGCCCTGCGGGTGCCGAGATCGTCAGGAACTCTGCCATCGGTTGACGGCATCCTCATCGCGCAGTCGCACGACCGTTTTCAACGGCACAGTCGTTCTCCGACATTGCCCTCGTGGGTCAGCGATAGGCGGTGGAGCATTCGCAGTCCGAGCCTCTATCAAGGAATGGGTCTGCCACGTCTATGTTGAACGCCTTGCAGTTTTGGTGTCGTGGCCGTTGGCCGCAAGGGTCTATCCACATACGACACGCCGCTATTGCACTTGCCATAATAGTAAGTACCGATGCAGAGACTCATCGGGCCGCGCCTGCCTTCGCTCTTGTTGACCGCTCCCTGCTTCGGGTGCGCCCGTCCGGCGGTTCTTCTGACTCTTGGGTTGAGTCCTCCGTAATCTCACTGCTGATTTTTCGGGACAGTTGGCTCATTTAGTTTTCCTGTCGCAAAGGTAGGGCTGACCGCAGACTGCGCCGGGGCTTGCCCTCCGGGATTGCAAACAACATTTCATAAATCTCCACCCTGTGGGTGGTATTTACCGCCGGGGCTTGAAATAACGTCTGCAATTCCGCTTCCTCAGCTCTCCCAAATATTGCAACGTAAAACTTGAAAAATGAACCAATTGTCAAACCCTCAAAATTTTACAGCAATGAGATTACAATTCGGAGAACTCAACATCACTCCAAGAGTCGAAGAACGACTCGCCGAACTGGGCTACACACCCAAAGAACTTCAGGAAGCAGTCTGCGAACACAAGAGCGGCTGCGACGGCGAACCCTCTGTCTACGTCGGTACTTACGGCAAATACAACGACGGCTCGCTCTGCGGTCTGTGGATTGACCTCAGTAGCTTCAACAGCTACGACGACTTCATCGACTTCTGCAAGGCGATCCACGCCGACGAGGAAGACCCGGAGCTGATGGCACAGGACTACGAGGGCTTCCCCCGCCAGTGGTACAACGAGGGCTTCATGTCGGAGGGCGACTTCGACAATATCCTCGAATACTCGGATATGTGCGACAAGCACGGTCAGGAAGCCGTCGATGACTACATGGAGTTCCACGACGAGCTCGACCGCTTCGAGGAAGCCTACTGCGGAGAGTGGGACAGCGAAGAAGACTTCGCACGGCACATCGTCAGCGAGTGCTACGACCTCGAAAGGACGATGGGCGGCCTTGAGCGCTACTTCGATTACGAAGCCTTCGCACGGGAGCTGTTTATGTACGACTACTCCATGGGAGCCAATAACAACGTGTTCCGCAACATCTGACCCCAAGCCTCTCTCCTCACTCTCTGAGCTTTGCCGAAAGGCAAGGCTCTTGGTGATTAAGAAACAACGACACCTCTAATTGGATGAAAACTTTCTTTAAAGAAAGTGATAACATCCTTCTCAAATTCAATTGTATCGTGATTCTTATTCGCTATTCTTAATGCAAAAATACATTTATCAGCATATCCATAATTATTTTCCGAATCGGAAGTGCTTGACATATAAGCTTCGGCAACTGTCATCATTATAATATGCATGCAGTTTACAAAAGAATGGTATTCTAATGGTAAATATATTGATTTCCCAGATGGGCCTGTAATTATAAATCCCTTATATATACCTACTTCAATATATTCCCATTTGCATTTTTCAATTAATTCTTCGCACTCAGTTTTTGTGGGGATTCGTAAAATTCCATTTGTAAGTTTATAGGCCCCATCGTAGTTAACATTACCCGATATATCTTCTTCGTAGTTTTTGATTTCACTTGGGTATGGTATTTTTGAATACTCTAATGATTTTTCTCTATCATAATTCTCTATATAGTCAACAGAACCCCATCTAAATTGGTATCCTATCTCATAATTATGATTTGCCCCAATATTCTTTGAACTCCATTTTACTGATAAACCTAAATCCACATAATCTTCATCTGATAACGCACCTAAAAAATCGTCGATTGAGCCTTCTGGGAAAAACTTCTTTTCCTGTTCAGCAACAATTTCATCGAAGAAAGCATCCCCCGTACTTGGATGAAATCTAAGAATAGTTTTCGGCTTCTCTACAAGCTTTTCATTATGAGATGTTATTGGCGAAAAATCAAGGCTATTATAGCCGACAATATGTCTCTCGCTTTCTCTAACGATATCCTCAATTTCCATATCCGAAATCGCTTCCTCACGTTCTATTTCTTCATAATGTTGCCTGTAATCAACTTCTGAATCATCAGATTGATAAGTATTCTTTCGTGAGTTCCCTTTCCTTGAATCCCAAATTTTACTAATTAGATAAACCAGCCCAAAGAAAAACAGTGTTCCGATTATGCCACTGAATCCTGTAGACCCACTTTCTTCGGCCTCCTGCTGAGCTTCATGCATATATACAGACTGTCCATAGCTTGCTATGGTAGTAAAAAATCCGAATATTGATAATGCTATCTTTTTCATGTGGCAAAGTTACAAAATTTTCGTGAATTTCAGTGTCTTTTATGCGGCTTATTTATAGCGGTAACTTCGTGGCAAAGTTAGTTTTCGCGAGGCGCATTTTTCCTGCGCTCGGCAATGCAAACGAGTTTTCATTGCTCTCGCTTAACGGAAAAATTGTCATGTCTAAAACCGCATATCATATCACACTCAAAGGCTACGTCGGAGGTTACGACTTCGACCGCTCGACCGTTGACAAGGAGCTTGCCAAGAACGAGGGTAAGCAGGTCAACGTGCTTATCGACAGCCTCGGCGGTTCACTCGCCACCGGCCTGTCTATCTCCGCAGCTTTCAAGAACCACGGCAATGTCAATGTGCATTTCGTCGGCTTGAACGCCTCGGCTGCAACCATCGCTTCGCTCGGCGCAGCCCACATCTCCATTGATGCCGGGGCTATGTATCTCGTTCACAAATGCTCGATGGCATTTTTTGAGTGGGGCTCGCTCAACAGCGACCAGTTCGCCACTCTCATTGCCGACTTCGAGAAGATTAAGGCCGACCTTGACAAGCTCGACCTTAATGTGGCTCAAATCTATGCCAAGAAGTGCCGCAAGCCTACTGCGGATCTTCTCGCCCTGATGAAAGTCGGCGGCTGGCTCACCGCCAAAGAAGCCCTCGACTGGGGATTCGTTGATGAAATCACCGACCTTGACGATGAACCTGCTCCCAAGATGACTGACGCGCTCGCCTCGGCTATGGCTTCGGAGGGTATGCCGATACCGAACATTCCTATCTCCGAAGCAGAGAAAGACTCCGCTTTCTCTCGCTTTCTCGCCGCGCTGACTTCATTGTTCTCTGCAAAAGCAGAGCGGCAAGCCGATAACAAACCGTCCACCAATCCCATCACCACCGCAATGATTAAGACCTACACTTTCCTGTCGGCAATCCTGGCCGACAATCCGCTTACAGTGAACGACGGCAAGGCCGCAATCACTGCCGCGCAGCTCGACTGCATCGAAGATGCGCTCGCCGAGAAAGACCGCCTCTGCAACGAGCAGAAGAAAACCATCGAGGAACGCGACGCTACCATCGCCGACCTGCAAGCCAAGCTCGCAGCCAAGCCCGCGGCCTCGACCACTGCCGTTGTAGAAGACGGCAAGCCCGGCGGTGACGCGCCCAAGAACGATGTCGAGCAGTTTGTAGATACCTACAACTCCGCTCGCGCTCTCTACAACGAAGTCTAACCCTTAACTCTCCATACCACAATGGCAGGTAAATTTCAATTCTCACTCAAAGAGTATCAGGAAGCCGCCGTGAAGTATCGCGCCGACCTCCTTATGCTTCCCATTATCGGTATCGGCGACACGCTCCAGTACATGACCGGCCGCCCCGGTATCCGATACAAGGAGCGCGTCGGCAACCTGACCGGCGACGCTCAGTTCGCTCCCTACAATCCCCAACGAGCCGTGGACTACAATCTCGGCATCGAGTTCCGCGACCTCGAAACCTATTTTGGCTCAGTTGTCGCCAACTTCGAGCCTAACTCGGCCATATCGACCCTCTTAGGCACAGGTGCCACAAAGGGCGACGGTCAGATGACTACGCCGACCGCCCGTCACGTCCTGGCACGTATCGCCAAGAACCTCTCCGAGCATCTGAACGATGCAGTGTGGAACGGCAGACGCAACGCCGCCGGTAACACCACCGCCGACCTGTTCGACGGCTTCGACACTATCACCGAAAAGGAAATAGCCGCCGGAACGATTGCCGAAGACCAGGGCAACTACATGAAGTTCACCGACGCGATTACTCCGGCCAACGCCGTAGACATCGCAAAGGAGATCCTTTTCTCGCTCGACCCGCGTCTGCGCTCGCAGGACCTCTACCTGTATTGCTCGCAGGACTTCGTCGACAAGTACAACGAAGGCTACCTGCTCACACACGGCGGCATACCTTACAACACCCAGTACGGACAGGGTGCCGTCGAGGGGTCGAACGGCAAGTTGAAGTTCTGCCCCCTCTACAACAAGGCCGGGTCGAAGTTCATGCACGTCACCACCAAAGGCAATATGCTCGTGGGCTACGACCAGATGGGCGACGTCGAGAACGTCATGGTGAAGGAGTATGCTCCCTTCATACTGTCGTACATCGCCACTATGTTCTTCGGCGTCCAGTTTGAAACGCTCGACAAACGCCGCTTCAAGACCATTGAAATAACCGTCTAATCCCGCTCCGCTATGGCTAAAACTTGTACCTCTATTCAGAAATCGCTCGGGTGGTGCCAGGGCACCCCCGAACTTCCCGGCGTGAAGCGTCGTATATACTTCCTCGCCAAGTCGTTTATCCTCGGCTATCCGCAGCTCCCTCGCGATGAACTCGGTCGCGCTACCTCGGCTATCCTGGCCGGTGACTACACCCTCGCGGCTGAGGCCAAGTGGAAGTATATCGACATCCTACCCGACAAGTCGCAGCTTACGTCCGAGGCTCAGGGCGAGCTGCCTTCGCAGACTCAGCTTAACAAGCTCGTTGCCGTTCACCCCGGCGTAGGTCAGGATGCTTCCGCGG
>JAXJVW010000024.1:0-9398 GCA_036308365.1 Muribaculaceae bacterium | reverse complement strand
GGCAACGGTGGCTCCATAACCGCCGTGCTCAACGGAAAAAGCGTTGACACTTCAATGGGTCTCACCCCAACCGAAGGCCTCATGATGGGCACTCGCGTAGGCGATGTCGACCCCGGCGCGATAACTTTCCTGATGAAGAAACATGGCTACTCAGCCGACGACATTCAGCGCATCATCAACAAGGAAAGCGGTGTGCAGGGTATCTCTGAAATCTCAAGCGACATGCGCGAAATCGAAGCCGCGGTGAAAGCCGGCGACGAGCGCGCCACTCTCGCCCTGGACATGTATGAACAGCGCATCATCAAATACATCGGCGCATACGCGGCCGAAATGGGAGGCGTCGACATCATCGTGTTCACCGGTGGCGTAGGCGAAAACCAAACGGGTCTCCGCTCAAACGTTTGCAAACCTCTGGCGTTCATGGGTCTGCACCTCAACGAGGAACTCAACGCGACAGTCCGTGGCACCGAAACTGTCATCTCCACCCCCGAATCAAAAGTGACAGTGGTGGTTGTTCCCACCGATGAGGAACTGATGATCGCCCGCGACACTGCCGCAATCGTATCAGGCAAATAATGCCGGACCGATTCCACCGATAACAACCTTATTTGAATAAAGCCCGAATCCCACATTGAAGGATTCGGGCTTTATCATATACCTTGTTATATCTTTATTATTCGGAGGATTATATCTCTATTATCCGGGAACTCCTTCGAGATAGCGGCACACGGCCTCGGCCGCCCGCTCACCATCCATGGCCGCTGAAACGATGCCACCGGCATATCCTGCGCCCTCCCCCGTCGGGAAAAGTCCGGGGATCGACACATGACAGAGCGTGTCGGCGTCGCGCGGTATTCGCACCGGAGCCGACGTACGTGTTTCCGCCCCGAGCAGAATAGCCTCGTTGGTCAGGAAACCACGCGATTTGCGACCGAACTCCACGAATCCGGCCTGCAAACGGGTGGCTATCTCCTTCGGCAGCAGCTTGTCGAGACGCGACGAATGTATTCCCGGCGCATAGCTTGTCGAGGGGAGGGTTTTCGATTCCCGTCCCTTGGTGAAATCCTCCATACGCTGAGCCGGAGCGCTGTAAGTCTCATCGCCCGAATCAGCGAAAAACCTCCGCTCAATCTCCTCCTGATACTCCATCATTTTCAACGGCGAACCTTCGGGCAGATCCTTCACATCCTCGGGGAGAATCTCCACCACCATGCCTGAATTTGACCACTTGGTGCCACGGTTCGAGGGTGACATTCCGTTGACAACCAACTGTCCGGGTTCACTGGCGGCGGGTATGACAATCCCTCCGGGACACATGCAGAATGAATAGACCGCACGGTCATCCACACGGGTGAGCATGCTGTATTCGGCCGCCGGAAGCCAGCGTCCGCGTCCCGCCGGATTATGATACTGGATGGTGTCGATCAGATGCTGCGGATGCTCCAGTCGCACCCCTACGGCTATCCCCTTAGGCTCCAGAGTGACTCCCGAAGCATGAAGCATCCGGTAGACATCGCGGGCTGAGTGGCCCGTGGCGAGCACCACCGGACCATGCAGCTCCTCGCCCGAAGCCAATCTGATGCCGTCGACACATCCGTCATTGACCACAAGTGACTCCATACGGCTTGAGAAACGCACCTCGCCGCCACTGGCTATGATGGTTTCACGCATAGCCCTGATCACTTGCGGCAAACGGTCGGTGCCAATGTGGGGATGGGCATCTACCAGAATATCCTGCGACGCACCGTGGTTGAAAAACACCGAAAGGATTTTCTCAACCGAACCCCTCTTTTTGCTACGGGTGTAGAGCTTGCCATCGGAAAAAGCACCGGCTCCACCCTCGCCGAAACAATAGTTTGAGTCAGGGTCGACAACGCTCTCGCGGGCTATCCGGGCCATATCCTTACGCCGTGAGCTGACATCCTTGCCACGCTCCACAACCAACGGCCGCAAACCCAGTTCGATAAGCCTGAGCGCGGCGAACAGTCCGGCCGGTCCAGCACCCACCACAATCACCTGGCGCCCGTTGGAAACATCGCCGTAGTCAATCCGCATTCCCAAAGGTGCCTCGGGAGCCTTCTCATTAATATATAAGTCAGCGGCCAGATTCACCATGACCTTACGCTGACGGGCGTCGATGGATCGGCGGGTGACCACCACATCGGTGACTTCAGCGGGAGCCACACGAGCCTCGCGGGCAAGATATGTTTTCAGACGGGGCAGGTCAAACGCCACGTCGGGGGTGACTCTGAGTGAAGTGAAATGTTTAATCATTAGTTACGTTGTTTTTCAATTTAAGTTTTTTCAGCACTATCCAGGCTGTCACCACGGACACCACGAACGCGATGAAGTCACTGCCCGACATGCTGGCCCACACTCCGTCGATGCCATAGTGGGGCGGAAGCACCAACAGCAGCGGCAAAAGAAACAGCATCTGACGTGTCAGCGAAAGGAAAATCGACAATTTCGGCTTACCTATCGACTGGAAGAAATTCTGTATCACTATCTGACAGCCCACCAACGGATAGGCCATGAAAAATATCCTGAACCCGGTTTTCGTCATCCCTATGAGTCGTTCATCGCTCGTGAACAACTCGCTTATGGAGTCAGGAATGAGCTGGGTGAGGGCGAATCCAACCGTGGTGATCACAACGCCGCATATGATCCCTATCTTCAATGTCTTGACAACACGGCCCCACTGTCCGGCACCGTAGTTGAACCCGAGAATAGGCTGCATACCCTGCGTGACGCCAAACACCACCATCACGAAAAACATCGACGTGCGGTTCAGAATACCATACGCTCCCACGGCGTAGTTGCCGTCGGCCCCACCGCTTTCAAGCAGCGCCTTGTTGATGAACACCACAACCACGCATGCGCAGACATTCATCAGAAACGGCGACATGCCAATGGCATAGATACGGCTGATGATGCTCCCCGTCAGCCATCGGTTGCGTATGTCGAGATGAACGAAACTCTTCCGTGAAATGAAGTGCGACAACACCCACACAAAAGCGGCCGTCTGTCCGCAAATAGTGGCAAAAGCCGCACCGCGGATACCCCAGTCGAGTGTGAAAATGAATATCGGGGCAAGAACCAGGTTCACCACCACCGACACCAAAGCCGAAATCATAGCCTTCTTCGGATAGCCCGTGGCACGCATCAGGTTGTTGAGCCCGATGAAGATATATGTGACCGGAGTGCCATAAAGGATAACCTCCATGAACTCACGGGCATAGGGGATGGTTTCAGGCGTAGCGCCGAAAAAATAGAGAATGTCGTCGAGAAACAGCAGGGTCAGCCCACCGAAAACAACCGAGTGGATCAAACTCAATGTGAACACGTTGTTGACAACGTCAGTAGCCTTGGTGAGGTTTTTCTGGCCCAGAAAAATCGAACTTATCGTAGCCCCGCCGGCTGCAATCAGCATCACGAAAGCCACAACAAGATTCATCAGCGGAAACGTGATGGCAAGTCCGGCAATAGCCATCGGACCGACACCCTGCCCTATGAAAATGCTGTCGATAATGTTATAGACCGATGTGGCCACACTCGCCACAATGGCGGGGATAGAATATTCGGCCAACAGCGACGTAATCGACCTCACTCCGAGATTCATGGGGGTGTCGCCTCCCTTATTTGTGATAGTTTGATCCATAACTGCGTGATTAATATCTTCTTTGAGTGTGCCTGAAAATCAACCTGTTCCGATTGAGAGGATTTATCATAACTCACTCATACAAATTAATATAATTTAATTTCAAACCGTTTCTCAGTTCAACGGAAGCCGTCGGGTTGAACCCGTCGGCCAATGGCATTTTGGCCAATCCCTCGTCATCGCCTCACTGAGACCGAACCCTTTCCGCTGACTATCGGCCGGCCCCGCAATCATGCCTCGGCTTTGACCATCGCTCCATCAGGATTTCCGTCCCGGAGGTGTTCACATGTCTAAAATTTACTAAACTTAATCTAATTCTCCCACAAAATTACTACAAATTTTCATTCCGTTTACTAACTTTGCAGAAAAATAGAATATGACTGACCACAACCATATAACAGATAACACACAAAACGGTGCTCTGTTCGACCTCGACGGAGTCCTTATCGACAGTGAAAGCCTCTACACCCGCTTTTGGGGCAAGGTGGGAAAACTCTACGGACAGCCCTCACCCGACTTCGCACTGAAAATCAAAGGAACCACACTGACCGACATCCTCAACACCTATTTTCCTGATCCACAAGCTCAAAAAGAGATCGTAGAGCTTGTCCACAACATGGAAAATGAAATCATTTATCCCCTGTTCGAGGGTGTGCCCGAATTCCTTGACCGGCTAACCCGCGCCGGGTTCAAAATAGCCATTGTAACCTCGAGCGACAACACGAAAATGGAATATCTCTTCGCACAGCAGCCATGGATGCGACAGCGGTTCGACGCCATCGTCAACGGATCAATGGTCATCAACTCCAAGCCCGACCCGGAAGGCTATCTGAAAGCCGCCGCGATGATCGGGTGTGACCCACACCGGTGCTACGTGTTCGAAGACTCGTTTCAAGGCCTCGAGGCAGGCCGTCGAGCCGGTGCCAAAGTCGTGGCCCTGGCAACGACTAACCCCCGCGAACAACTCATCGGAAAAGCCGACATGGTCATCGACTCATTCACCAACTTAAAATTAACCGACTTACCATCATTATAACAACTAAACACCCCCTGACCCAATGGAAATGGATTTCAACGAAGATAAAGCGATTGAACTGATGCGCGCCGCCGTGCCCGCCGATCGCGCCGCCCTCTACACTGACGATGAACTGCTCAACGTCATCGACATGATATGGGACTATTACGAAGAAAACGGAATGCTCGAAATCGACCTCGAGGACGACGTGGAGGATGAAGACCTTCAGGGCGACCTCGTGGAATACGTACGTCGGATGCTCCGCAAAGACCGTGCCGCCAAAGTGCTCCCCGAAGATGTGGAAGCACTCGTCAAAGCCGAACTCGACTACGAGGAGTCACTCTTCTGATGCGCCATCTGTTCGCCACCATACTACTGACTCTCAGCGCCTTGTCAAGCGCCATGGCTAACGTGGCCGACATGGAGCCAACCCTGGCCGACCCCAACGAACTGACTCTCGACGAGAACATCGCGACCCCACAGGTGCCCGAAAAACGGAAAGAGCTCGTCAAAAGCTTCATGCGGGCAAAGGCCAAGGAGCTCGCCGCCAAACACTTGAACGTTGAAATGCTCCGCCATGGCGAGGTTTTCGCCGTGGTCATTCCTGCGTCTGACCTATTCCTCCCCAACGACACCCTGCTGCGAAGTGATGCCGCCGTCAAAGCCAAGCTCAACCACCTCAAACCGCTGTTCGACACTGCCGGGCGATATAAAATGATTATCGTGGCACACAGCGACGACACCGGAAACGAAGCCTACCGGCTCGCACTGACTGAAAAACGCGTGTCGGCCCTCTTCGACTGGTTCGACAGCAATTTCGTCAACACCGAGTCAATCTACGGCTATGGCGCCGGAAGCGACATACCGCTCAAATCAAACGCCACCGCCGCAGGCCGGAAAGCCAACCGAAGGGTAGAAATCTACATTGTCCCCGACACCCCGCTCATCGAGTCGCTCCGCCGAAAATGAAGCCTCGTCACTGTCCACGTCGCTCAACACGTCAAAATTAAGAGTGTGCAGATTTCTCAAAAAAAAGACACGCAAAGTTTTGATATTTCGGAATTTATGACTACCTTTGCAAGCCATTACTCAGTAGCGCCTTACCAGCGCGAATGTTAACATGTTGATTAAAAAATAATTACGTAAGATTATGAAAAAAGATATCCATCCTTCAAACTATCGCGAAGTAGTTTTCAAAGATATGTCAAACGAGGAAATTTTCATCACCCGTTCAACTGTCGCTTCTAAGGAAACTATCGAAGTAGATGGCGTTACCTATCCCTTGGTAAAACTCGAAATCACCAGCTCATCACACCCCTTCTTCACAGGTAAACAGAAACTCGTCGACACCGCCGGTCGCGTTGATAAGTTCATGAGCCGCTACGGTGACCGTCGCAAAAAATAATATCATATTTTCAAATATGATAGCACAAAAAAGTCACGCTTAACGTGACTTTTTTTTGTTTCACGCCAATGATTCAGACGGATTATCGTATATTTGCACCATGAAAATAATCTACTACACATATTTCTTCCTCATCGCCGCGCCGCTGCTGCTTCTGGCCACAGTGTTGACAACTTTCTTCACCGCCGTCGGGTCAATGCTCCTCGGCGACCGCTGGTGGGGATACTATCCCGCCCACATTTGGGCCAAAATCTTCTGCTGGCTCTCGCTTGTCACTGTCAAAGTCAATGGTGCGGAAAAAATCAGCCACAATAAAAACTACATTTTCATAGCCAACCATCAGGGAGCCTACGACATCTTCGCAATCTACGGTTATCTGAACCACAACTTCAGGTGGATGATGAAAAAAAGCCTCGAACGGATTCCGCTCGTGGGCTACGCATGCAAAAAAGCCGGTCACATCTATGTCGCATCAGGCAACTCCGGCGTCCGTAGCACCATGACCGAAGCCGAAGCCGAACTCAATCAAGGCAAAAGCCTATGCATTTTCCCAGAAGGATCAAGAACCCACACAGGCGAAGTCGGACGCTTCAAACGGGGAGCATTCATCCTGGCGCAGGAATTCCAGCTCCCCCTGGTACCCATAACCATCGACGGCGCTTTCCAGGTGATGCCACGCTCTGCCAAACTGCCACGCTGGGGACGCATAACACTGACCATACATGATCCCCTGCCCGCCCCTGCCACCGACGCAACCGATCTCGGCGACCTAATGCGAAAATCACGCGAAACTATCATCAAACCCTTAACCAACAAAATCTGATGGAAGGACTCGTTATCAGAAACACCGGAAGCTGGTATGTGGTCCGGAACATGGACTCCGGACGTGAAATAAACTGCAAGGTCAAAGGCAATTTCCGTCTGAAAGGCATACGCACAACAAACCCCGTTGCCGTAGGCGACCGCGTGACTGTCACTGAAACCGCCGATGACACCGGATTCATAACCGCAATCGCCCCGCGCGCGAACTACATCATCCGCAAAGCAAGCAACCTGAGCAAGGAGGCCCACATCATCGCAGCAAACGTCGACCAGGCAATGCTCGTCATAACGCTCTCGCATCCCGTGACATCCACCACGTTCATCGACCGCTTTCTCGCAACGGCCGAGGCCTACAGAGTGCCGGCGATAATCGTCATAAACAAAACCGACCTGCTGACCGACCCCGACGACCGTGAATATCTCGACGCATTCACATATCTCTATCGCAGCATCGGCTACAAAGTGATGCAGGTGTCGGCCCTGGAAAACCACGGCATCGACTCCCTACATGAACTGATGGCAGGGAAAATCACCCTGCTCAGCGGAAACTCAGGCGTCGGCAAAAGCACCCTCATCAACAGACTTATCCCAGGGCTAAACCTCAGAACAGCCGAAATCTCCGATGCCCACGACACAGGCATGCACACAACCACATTCTCCGAAATGTTCCCTATCCCCGGCGACAACGGCGGATGGATCATCGACACCCCCGGAGTGCGCGGTTTCGGAACCATCGAAATGGACCGGCATGAAGTCGCCCACTTCTTCCCCGAAATTTTCGAAATCGGACAGAACTGCCGCTACGGCAACTGCACCCACACCCACGAACCACACTGCGCCGTGCGTCAGGCTCTTGACGAAAATCTCATCGCCCAGAGCCGCTACAACTCCTATCTCAGCATCCTCGACGATGCCGACCCCGACAAATATCGCAAGCCCTTCTGACACCATCAGTCCGAAGGGCTTTCATTTTGTGACACACAATTCACTCAACTACACCTGCGCATATCCGCCCTCCCCCACGTTGTCGACAAGCAACGCCGCAACCTTTCGAATATTCACATTTTTTCAACATTCGGCAAATAATTTCAATGCGGATTCGCAATTTTTCACTATATTTGCAAGTAATTTACTTTATCACACACAACACACAATCCTCAGAGCCCTCAACGCCCACAGAGTTCTCAGAGATCCTCGAGAACATAGCAGTTTCTGAAGCTCCAGTGGCCGATGGTGGCAACCCCGGGCATCTCAAGTTTTTTCAGGCCGGTGCAGCTGTCAAATGCATAGTCGCCGATTGAGGTCACGCTCTCGGGCAGGATCACCGAAGTGACAGTCTCACAGTCGGAAAACGCACTTGAGTTCACACCTACCACAGGCAATGTGACATTGTCGGAGTTCACTATCGACTCGGGGATAACAATGTCGCCGGTGTAAATTTCAGGCGCCTTCAATTTGGCGACACTGACGGCGGTCTTCTTGGAATTGTAAACATAACGGATTCCATTTTTTGTGATGTAGGAAGCCGCCTCGCCCGACATCGCTCCGGCAAACATGGCAAACAATAAAACTGAAAGCTTAAATGCGTAATTTTGTTTCATCTATAAATACAATCTTTTTAAAGGTTTAAAAATTATAAGTTGACGACAAAATTAGACATATGAAATGAATAATCAATAAAACTGTTAAAATATATTAATATTATTCATTTTCCGCCATATTCCACGTTTTTATTCTTAAATGTTATCATTTTGACAGACTCCGAAAAGATAGTCCGACAAACAAACGGCTTTTCACAGCAATATCGCAGGCGGTGATAATCAACACCGCCGTCGGGGGACCATGGGTTGCAACAACAGGCATCGCCAAGCAAAAAAGGTGAACCGATTGGCTCACCCCCATATCATACTTTTGTGATGCTCCGGACCCTTCAGGCCGGGACTTCACGCCTACCCTTACTTAACTTTATCGGGATTTTTGGCCACGAACTCCTTCCACGACTTCGGGCCCGCCGCTTTCACCGGACGCGACGACTCATAGAAATGACACAAGGCCACAGCGAGCGCGTCGGTAGCGTCAAGCTGCGGCAACAGATTCTCACGCGGAATGTTCAGAATTCTGACAAGCATCTCCCTGACCTGCTCCTTCGAGGCTCCACCGTTACCGGTTATGGCCATTTTCACCTTTCGGGGCTCATACTCCACTATGGGCACCTGACGCGACAGCGCCGCCGCCATCGCCACACCCTGCGCGCGCCCCAGTTTCAGCATCGACTGCACATTCTTTCCGAAAAACGGAGCCTCGATGGCCAGCTCATCAGGCTTGTAATAGTCAACCAGACCCTGCACACGCTCGTAGATATGCCCCAACTTCATGTAGTGGTCACCCATTTTGCCAAGCGTGATGACACCCATGGCTATCATGGCCGGCTTTTTGCCACGCACCCCTAAAAGCCCGTAGCCCATGACATTGGTGCCGGGGTCGATACCTATGATTAT
>JAXJVW010000023.1:0-15998 GCA_036308365.1 Muribaculaceae bacterium | reverse complement strand
TCGTTTGTTGAGCCTTGGCTGCAAGATGCTGAAACTGCAATCAGGGCTAAGAGGAGGAAGTTAAAAAGTGATTTCTTCATGGGAAAGAATAGTCGTGTTTTATGCTCTCATTCGCCACTCATGGCAAAGGTGACCGTGAGTTTGGGAATGAGAATTTGTGTGCGGTGCAAACTTAAAAATAATGAATGGCAACCGGGTTCAGACAACCGGCCGGTTGCCATTCATTTTTAATCAACCTTTTTTGAGTTAAGTTTTATTGTGCCTGTGCCTGGGGTCAGGCACAGGCATGGAGGTCACACATTTGCGTGTGGCCGGGGATTACTTGTTGAGGTGTTCCTGCAGGTGGATGTTGTTGAGGGTGATTTCAGCACCTTCGGGAGTGCCGGCGTAGTCGCAGCACACCTGGATGTTCTCGGTGTCGAAACCGGGCAGGTCCTCGAAGAAGAACAGGTAGGGCACGTTGGCTTTGAGCGCTATGGTGTTGACGCAGAAGAAGGTGTTGTCGTCGTCACCGTTGTCACCAAGGCTGTCGCCCTTCTGGATTTTGACGGTCACACCGGGAGCGTCGGCAGTGCTGAGGAATGTGCAGCAGAAGTCGTAGCGTTTGCTTGCCGAAGCGGCCACGTTGGTCCACATGTGAACCTGACCTTGCCACTGCTGTCCGCCGACACCAGCGGGCATTGTGAAGGAGTAGCCTTCGGAGTCAGTGTTGATGGTGGGCTGGTTGATGGCGCTGTTGTCCCAGTCGTTGTTGGCGAACCAGGTTGTGGTTTTCAGCACGGTGAACCCTGTGAAGAGGTTTCGCGCGTCGTCAAATTCCACGCTTGCGGGGAGCACTGTTCCGTCGTCGTTAGCGGCGTCTTTGACCACGATGTCGCTTATCTGGATTTCAGATCCGGGGACGCCACCTCCGAAGTCGAGGGTGAGCTGGATGTTTTCGATGTCGATTCCGTCCACGTCGTGGATGTAGAACGCCTTTCCTTTACCGGCTTCGAGCTGGACTTTACCTTCGCAGTAGAACACGCCGTCGTTTGATTTGTCCTGAAGTTTGACGGTTATTCCGGGATGACCGGCGGCGGAGCGGAAGAAGATAGAGAAGTCATATTTGGTGTTCGCGTTGGTGCTGAGGTCGGTGTTGATGTGAACCTGACCCTGCCACTGCTGTGTTCCTATGTCGGCGGGAAGAGTGATGGTGAATCCGTCGTTGGCGATGTCGCATGAGGGATCGGTGAGCTGAGCCCAGTCGTTGTTCGCGAACCAGTAGGCCACGTCGGTGATCTGGCAGTCTTTCCAGAGGTTGAATTCGCTGTCATATTTGAATCCGCGGAATTCGTCGCCTCCGAGGTCGTTTTCGATGACAATCTCATAGATTTTTGAACCTTCGGAGATTCCGTTGCGGTTACCCATGCGCACTTCCACTTCGTAGACACCTTTCTGAGCGATGACGCCTGAGAAGTTGTTCAGAGAAGATACTTTGGGGTTTTTGCCCACGTTGACGGTCCAAACGGGATAATAGCCCGGGTTGTTCAGGGTTAGGGTGTAGGTGTTTGTTTCCTGGTCCACGGTCACGGTGACGTCGATTTCATTGGCGTCGGGTCGGCCGTTGGGATCCACACCGTCGTAGGTGTCGGCTGAGCACGAGGGAAGGATGCAAAGAACCATCGCAACGCACAGCGCCCACATTGATGATATAATGGTTTTCATTGGTTTAATCAGTTAAAGAGATTAATATGCGTTTTGAGTAAGAGTTCCGAGAGCCTTGTCGATTTCGCTCTGAGGAATGGGGAGGTATTTTTTGGACGGAGTCCAAGAGTTTGTGCGGTAGCCGTATTCGTCGGGAACGAGCACGGTGGCAGCTTTGTCGGTGCGGATAAGGTCCCAGTAACGTTTACCCTCGCCCACGAATTCGAGGTGGCGTTCTTCGATGACGTTCTCGAGGTTGGCGGGGATTGAAGCGAGGCCGGCGCGCTGGCGAACCTGGTCGAGGTAGCCCTGAGCATCGCCGGAACCTGCGCCACGGAGCACGAGTTCGGCCGCGTTGAGCAGTGTCTCGGCATAGCGGTAGACGCGGAGGTTGTTGTTCCAGTTGAGCTGTGCGTCGGCTTTCTGGCGGGCGTTGTCGCCTGAGTGCGCCGCATATTTTTCGAGGAAGTAACCGGTGTCCTGATAGCGTTTGTTGTAGTCGGCTCCTACTGCTCCGGCGTTCCAGCATGTCGCGTCGCGTCGGGTGTCTTTGTCAGAGTAGCGCTGATAGGTTTCCAGACGCACGGGGCAGAATCCCCAGCCGTCGTCGTGACCGTCGGCACCTGAGGGCCAGTTAGAGGGGCTGATCAGGGTGGGGAGCACAGTGCCGCCGGGGTAGAGGGGGTTGTCCCATGAACGGACGGCGTTGTCGTCGGTGTAGTTGACCTCGTAGATTGACTCGCTGGTCCATTCACCTTCAGTGCGGAAGATGGTGGTGTAGTCAGGATTGAGCTGGTAGCCGGGCTCGTTGATGATTTCTTTCATGTACTCGAGCGCTTTGGGGAAGCGTGCCTGGTCGTTCTGGTACATTACGATTTCGGCGTAGAGCATGTAGGCCATCGCTTTGGTCACACGTCCGACATTGTCGTCGGTTTCTTTCATGGGGAGGTTGTTGAGAGCCAGAGCGCCTTCGAGGTCGGCGATCATGAAGTTGTAGACTTCATCGGCGGTGTACTGAGTTCCGAGGTAGGGAGCGCCGTCGAAGTTTTTCTCGAAGTAAACCACGTTACCCCAGAATTTCCAGAGCCAGTTGTAGTAGAACACGCGGAGCACGCGCACCTGAGCTTCGTAGTAAGCGGCGTTTTCTTCGGTGAGGTCGGTCACGTCGAGCTCGTTCATGTAGTAGAGCACGTCGTTGCAACGTTTGACGCCTGAGTAAGCGTCGGTCCAGAGTCCGGCGATCACGGCTGTGGGCTGAGCTTCGAAGTTCATCATGCGGTGCCAGTTGGCGTTGTCGTTTTTGTCGGAGCCACCCACCCAGAGGTCATCGGCCATGATGTCAGACATTATGTTGACGGGGTTGTACTCGTTCATCGCCCAGTCGGGCCACCAGAGGGGCTGATAGGCGGCGACAACGGCTTCCTGAATATGTTCGTCGGTTGTGAAGTATTCCTCAATAGGCTGTTTGGTGGGGGAATCCACATCGAGGAATGAGTCGCCACAACTGGTGAAGGTCAATGCGGCGGCGCAGATAGCGGCGCTGAAATATAGTTTGGTATTCATTGGATTCAGATGTTAGGATAGATTAGAATGAGATGTTGAAACCGACTGACCAGATGCGGGCCTGGGGATAAACACCGTAGTCGATGCCGAGCGAGGTGCCGCCTGAAGAGATTTCGGGGTCGAAACCGTGGTATTTGGTCCATGTGAGAAGGTTTTCTCCTGAAACATAAACTCGGAAGTTTTCAACAGATACTTTGCGTGTGAGGGTCTGGGGGAGGGTGTATGACACCACGAGGTTTTTCAGGCGGCAGTAGTCACCGTCGAAAACGAGCAGGTCAGATGACACCCAGTTGCGACCGTCGGCGCGCACGAAACGGGGAATGCGGTTTGATGTGCCTTCGCCGGTCCAGCGGTCGAGCATCCATGCGGGGAGGTTGCTTTCAAGGGCGTCGGTGCGTCGGGTAGCGTCGAAAATCTGGTTGCCCCAAACACCTTGGAACAGGGCGTTGATCGCGAGGCCTTTCCATTCAACACCGAGGTTGATGCCGTAGGTCCAGTCGGGCATACCTTTGCCGAGGCAAGTGCGGTCGTCCTGAGAGAGAACACCGTCACCGTCCACGTCGACGAAGCGAACGTCGCCGGGCACGGCGTCGGCGAAGTAACCGCCGGAGTATTTAGCGTTGTAGGCGTCGGCTTCAGCCTGGTTCTGGATGATGCCGTCGGTTTTGAAACCGTAGAAGAAGGGGAAGGGCATTCCGTTTTCGGCGCGTGTGATCGTACCGGTGTTCTGGAATGAGTCGTAGTTGGCGTAGCCTTCTTCGTTACCGTATTCGACGAGTTTGTTTTTGAGGTAGGTGAGGTTACCGCCTACGGTCACGTTGAAGTCACCGAAACGGCGGGTGAAGTTGAGTTCCATTTCGACACCTGAGTTGTCCATTTTGCCGACGTTGCCCACGGGGACAGATTCGCCGACGTAGGCTGGAACGCTCATGTTCATGAGCATGCCGTCGGTGCGTTTTTTGTAGTAGTCAACAGAGAAGCGGAGGCTGTTGTCGAGGAAAGCGAAGTCCAAACCTATGTCGGTTTGAGTTGATTCTTCCCATTTGAGGTTTTTGTTGGGGAGGATTGATGCTTTCACACCGTTGACAACGTTTTCGCCGCGTCCGAAGATGGCGTTGTTGCCTGAGTTGGCCAGTGAGAGGAACAGGAAGTTACCGATGTTCTCGTTACCGTTCTTACCCCAAGAGAAACGTACTTTGGTTGAGTTCCACCAGGTGGGACGGTCTTTGAGGAATTCTTCGCTTGTGGGATTCCAACCTACGGAGAATGAGGGGAATGTTGCCCAGTGGTTGTTTGAACCGAAGCGGCTTGAACCGTCGCGGCGAACAGTAGCCTGGAACATGTAGCGAGATTTGTAGTCGTAGTCAACACGACCGAAGAGTGAGGCGAGTTTGGCCTGTTCGGTGGGCGCACCTGAAACTGACATGTCGCCGTCGGCAGCCAAACCGGTTGAAGCGTCGATGTAGGGACGGTTGGGGTCGGTCACTTTGTTGCGTGAGCCTGAGAGGTAGGAACCGCGGTTGGCTTTCGCTGACTGACCGAGGAGGATGCCTACGTGGTGGTCACCGAAGTTTTTGTCCCAGCTGAGGGTGTTTTCGAGCTGCCATGTGGTGCCCTGTGATTTAGAGGCGTAGGCGCTGGTGAAAGTGGTGAAAGAACCTGAGCGGTTGAAGTAGAGGGGGGTGTAACCGTCGTTGCCCCAGAAGCCGAGGTCGGCGCCGTAAGAGATTCGATATTTGATGTTGTCCCACACCTGGAGTTCGGCGATGAAGTTACCTACGAACTTGTGGCTCCAGTTGGCGGCGCCACGGCGTGAGAGTTCCTGGAGGGGGTTGGCCATTTCCTGGTAGTTACCGAAAGCTTCAGGCACGAGGAAGAGGCGACCTTCAGAGTCGTATTCAGAAACATAGTTTGCGTTTTTGGCGTAGTAGTCGAGCTGTTTCTGAGCCATGTCACCTTCAGCGTAGGGGGTCAGCATGGGTGAGAGCGAGAGGGCTGAACCCAGGGGAGAACCCCAGGTTGAGTTGGTTGTCACGCCACGTGATTTGATACGGGCGTAAGAAGCGTTGACGGTCACAGTCAGTTTGTTGAGGAATGAACGGTTTTTGGATTCGTCCATGACAATGTACTGGTTGTTGGCGCGGAGAGTGAGACGGCTGTAGTTTGAGCGGTCGTAGTTGCCGCCGACGATACCGTCCTGGGTGTAGTAGCCCATTGAGAGGAAGTAGTTGTTGCGTTCAGAAGCACCGCTGATGCTGACCTGATGGTTCATCACGGGAGCGTTGTCGTTGAAAACGGCGTCCTGCCAGTCGAAACCTTTACCATAGGAGTAGGGATCGGCGTAGAGGATCCCTGAACCGGCGTTGAGTGAACCTTCGTTCATCATGACGGCGTAGTCAGTTGCGTTGAGCACGTCGCGTTTTTTCCATGCTGACTGCCATCCGTAGGAGAAGTCGTAGGTTACGCGGGCGTGGCCTTGCTGTCCGCTTTTGGTGGTCACGAGGATCACACCGTTGGCGGCGCGGGCACCGTAAACAGCACCTGAGGCAGCGTCTTTAAGCACTTCGATTGATTTGATGTCGGAGGGGTTGAGGTAGTCCAGACCACCTTCGATGGGCATTCCGTCAACGATGTAGAGGGGTTCGGAGTTGTTGATTGTTCCGATACCGCGGACACGAACGCGGGCTGCTTCGCCGGGCTGACCTGAAGCAGAGGTGACGGTCACACCTGAAGTGAGACCTTTCAGGGCGTTGTCCATACGCACGGGTGAGGTGGTTGCGAGTTTGTCATCGCCGATGCTTGAGATGGCGGCGGTCACCACGCTTTTTTTCTGTGTGCCGTAGCCCACGACTACCACTTCGTCGAGGACGCTGGTGTCCTCGTCCATTCTGATGTCGAGACCGGTTGTGTTTCCGGTCACTTTGAAGCTGTAGGGTTTGTAGCCTACATAGGAGATGTTGATTGTTGCGCCCTCGGGAGCTGTGATGGTGAATTCACCGTCGATGTTGGTGTTCACACCTGTTTCGGAACCTTGAACTATGACGCTCGCCCCGATCAGGGGATCGCCATCGGACCGGCCGATAACTGTACCGCTCAATGTCACGTCCTTCGCACTGAGTGCGAGACATGCTGTGAGAGCGATGAAGAAACAAAGCAATTTTTTCATGTGATAAATATATTTAGGTTTGTTGTTTCGATGTGGGTTATGATGGTTGGTGCGGGAGTGAGTGTGTCAGGCTTTCCGCGCCTGGAAGTGTGTCAGAGTTTCTGGAACACGCGGACGTAGTCGATCTGATATGTTGCCGGGAGGGCTGATTCGTCGACGCCGTTCCATCCGCCCCAGTCGCCGCCCCATGCGAGGTTGAGGATGGGGTGGAAAGGTTTGTTGAAGGGCCAGGTGTTGTCGTCGCCTTTTTTGTCGTTGTCGAATGTGAAGAGGAGTTTGCCGTCGACATAGGTGCGGATGTAGTCGGGGGTCCATTCCAGCGCGTAGATGTGGAAGGAGTCCTCGGCGCCGGGGCAGAGCCGTTCGGCGGTTTTCTGTGTGTTTATGGTGTGGTTGTAGGCGGTGCAGTGGATTGATGAAGAAGTGTAGTTGGGGTTGACGCCAACTTCTTCCATGATGTCGATTTCGCCGCAGTGGGGCCAGTTGCCTCCGTCGGCGGGCATCATCCAGAATGCGGGCCATGTGCCTTTTCCTTTGGGGAGCTGCAGGCGGGCCTCGAAGTAGCCGTAGGTCCAGAGCTGGCGGGTGTTGATGCGGGCCGAGCAAACTTCAGAGCCTATTTTCTTCGCGGTTATGTTGAGGATTCCGTTTTTGATTTCGGCGGTTTTCTCACCGTTGATTGAGCCTGCGACGTAGCGCTGGAGTTCATTGTTGACGTTTCCGGGGTTCCACACGTCGTAGTACCATTTGTCGAGGTCGGGTTGCGAGCCGTCGGGGGTGTTGAACTCGTCGTTCCACACCAGTGTGTAGCCTTCGGGGATGACGATGTTGTCAGAGAACTGTGTAACGGTGATTTCCTGGGCCAGATTTCCGGCGGTTACGTTGATTGAGGCTGTTCGGTCGGCGTTCGATGTGTTGGCCGAGCATTTGATTGATAATGTGTTGTTTGAGGCAGTTGCCACGCACCATGCTTCGGATGAAGTGGCTGTCCAGGGGTTGTTTGATTCGATGGTGATGGATGTTTCACCCTGCTGTGCGCCGAAGCTGATTGAGCTGTTGGCAATGATGAGATAGGCTGAGGCGCTTTGGGCGACAGAGATGTTTTTTTCTGTTTTGCCCGATTTGATTGTCAGGATTGCGTTGCGGTCAGATTTATCCTTGTTAGCCGCGATGGTCACCTTCACGTTGGTGGGTGAGTTTTTCAGGCCGCCGGAGGGGAATGTTGTCACCCAGGACTGATTTGAGTTGATGCTCCAGTCGGCTGATGCTGTCACTGCCACTGTGACCACGTCGCCTTCGGGGAGGGCATTGATGGTTTCGGGGTTCGCCGTGATGGTGACATTGGTTTGAGGAATGTCGGGGATGTCATTGTCACTGCTTGATGAGCAACCGCACATAGCGAGCGAGGAAGCGGTTATGAGGGTTAATGCTGCAAATGATTTGAAAGTCATCATGGTTTATTGAATGGTTTTTTCGAGTAGGTTTGGTTTGTGATGCAAAGTTATATTAATATACGCAAACGTGTTTCCTAAAGTAACCTTAAGGAGTAAGTTTGTTAAGCCCCAACAATTTGATTGTCAGGGCTAAAGGGAAATTAATTGGTAAGTTTTCAGTAGACTTTCGCTATTTGACGGGCTGGTATTTTCCCAGAGATTTCACCGTTTCGGCGAATGAGTCGCGAGGCACTGCGGCTTTGTTGCGGGTGCGCAGGCGGTAGTTGTAGACGGTTTGAGGAGAACAGTGGAGCATGGACGCTATTTTGACCGAGTCGTTGATTCCCAGTCGCACCAGTGCGTAGATGCGGAGCTCGGTGTTGAGTTCTCCCGGTTTGACATGAATGCGTTCCTCCTCCCGGAGCAGGTTGTTGAAGTCTTTGACAAAGTCGGGGTATATGTTAAGGAAAAGTGTGTCGAACGCGCGGAAGAATTCCTTGAGGTTTCCGGAGTCGCTGTTGGCTTCGGCGAGTTCGTCGCGCAGATCTTTCCATGAGTTTGATTTGACGAGCCGCGACACCTGTTTGCGGAATTGTTCCAGACGGTCGATGTAGGATGAGCAGAGGGCGAATGTCGCGCCGATGCACTCCTCTTTGACGAAGTTCGCTTCCTTGAGAGCGAGGTTGATTTCGTTGTTTTTGTCGTTGACTACTTTCAGCGATGCCAATGCCTCAGCCTGTGACTGCTGTGCTTTGGAAAGCTCTATTAGTTTCTGGCTGAGGGTTTCGTTGATTTCTGACAGCTGTTTTTTCGACTTTTTGACACGGTAGGAGCGGTTGACCACGGCAATGACCATGATGACCAGGAGAATCGAAACAATCATCAGGGATATTGTGATTGTGCGCAGTTTTTCCGAGGCCGTGTGCATTTTGTCGATGTAGACCTTGTGGATGAGTGCTTCGGTGTGGGCCAGCGATGATGCCCTGACCCTGTTGGGGAGTTTCTGAGCCTGGTCGCGGCTGTAGTTGATGTAGGTGTAGGCCCGGTCGATGTCGCCCCGTCCCAGCAATATGCTTGCCAGTTCCTCGAGCGATGCGATGTCGCGGTTTGATGTTGCCACGTCGATCATGCCCGATTTAACGAGATAGCGTATGTGGTTGTTAACGTCGCCCTTGTCGCCGTAGAGGCGTGAGAGCACGTAGGCGTTGATGGCGTCGAGACGGGAGTCGCAGGGTGAGTTGTCAACCACCTCATGGAGCATGGCGATTACCGAGTCGGAATACTGGGGGTTGTCGTAGAGCGCCGACCCCTTGTGCGACAGATAAACCGGACTGTTGACCGAAGTGTTGTTGAAGGCGGAATCCTGATAGATGTGGCTGAGTTCATCGTAGTCAACGTCGTCGCGCGCCGAACGGTGCTCCGAGAGCTGGCTCATGTGTGAGCACATGTAGGCGAGCTGTCCGTAGTATTCGGCCACCAGAGGACCGGAAAGATCGTCACGGTTGACCGACGAAATAACATCGTCGGCGTCCTTCAACAGTCCCATCATTGAGAAAATGAACGATTTGTTGATTTTCCATTCATTTTCCCAGTCGAGGTTGCCCTGCGACCGCGCCAGCGCCAGGTTGTCGTTGATGTAGCGCAATGCTGAGTCGGCGTCGAACACGAAGTATTCGTTGTAGAGCCGGCGGTTATACCAGTAGAGCTCCTCGGTGGTCTGCAGTTTCGACCGTTCCTTTTTTTATTTCGGCGATACGCTGCTCCTTCGCCGCGGTTATTTTGTCCGAGCATGCTATGAGTGAATCGAGTTGCGTGAGCAGTTGCTCCACTGTTTCCTCGGCTGCTAAGCCGCTGAAGGGAGCTGTCGCCAGCAATAAAATTGTAAATAAACGTCGTAGGTGACAAGTCATGGTATATTCTTCTCCTGAGTAATGCCCTCGGTTATAGGGCCCTTTTTATCTGATTGGTCGAGTAAAGATACGAACAAAAACAAAATAAATTTGACTACATTAACCATTTTAACATATTTTTACTCAAAATTATCTCATTGAAATGAACTTTATCCTTGACAACAGCGTTATAATGTCGAACAAAGCAAGAAATGTGATAATGATTGGTTTATAACGAAATTAAGGCTGTCGTGATGACAGCCTGTTTTCGTTTATAGGGGGTGGGGGAGTGTCAACCGCATCCTCAATGGTGGGGGCATGCCGGCATTGCTGACCTCCGTGGGGCCACTGTGGCCACCATGGCACATGCTGAGGATAAAAAGAAAGCGGGACTCGGCATGTACCGGATCCCGCTTGTTGACTTGAGCGGCAGACGGGACTCGAACCCGCGACCCTCGGCTTGGGAAGCCAATGCTCTACCAACTGAGCCACTGCCGCATTGAGTTGTTGCGGATGCAAAATTAGTGCGATAATCTGAAATAACAAAATTTATTGACATAAAAACAGACTAAAAACAGACGCTTTTTCCATCACTCCTCTAAAAAATAGCGCCGCACCATCTCACATTATCGGAATAAATTAGTAAATTTGCGTTTCATAAATATAGTAACACGTGGAACATATAAAAAAGATAATAGCATTTTTCAAGAAGCATCCCTTGCTGCGCAATCTGATCTACATTTGCCTGGCGGGATGGCTGATTTTGATCGCCTCGATGTTTTTCCTCGACTATTGGACACGACATGGCGAGACGGCCGTGGTTCCCATGGTCAAAGGGCTCAACCTCAGTGCGGCTGAACAGGCGTTGCGCGCCAAAGGGATGGTTTACGAGCTGTCCGACTCCATCTATGACCGGTCGTACGCTCCGGGAACGGTGGTGGAGCAGTCGCCCAGGGCCAACGCCAAAGTGAAGCCCGGACGCACGGTCTATCTGACAATCGTGGCCTTCTCACCCAAACTGGTCACCGTGCCCCCGTTCCAGAATGTTTCGATGCGTGAGGGAAAGGCCATGTTCGAGGGTCTCGGATTCAAGCAGGTGCGTGTGGTTGAAGTGGAGTCGGAGTACAAGGGACTGGTGCTCGGCGCTAAAGTCAGCGGCGTTCCTCTCAAACCGGGGCAGCGCGTGCCTGTGTCGTCGGTGATCACTCTCGAAGTGGGCAAAGGTATGGAAGTGGAGTTGCCCGATTCGGTTGAGGAAGATGACAAAAACATAACAGACTATCTAAAAGACTACTTCAATGCTGATTGACGACGACATGACCGACGACATGGAATTGAACGACCCCACCATGGTCGCCGATTCCGACGGTGAACTCGACGGCGAGCTCGACGGCACGGGTCTCTATGAACATTTCCGTTTCGTGGCCGACAAGGGTCAGGCGCTGCTGCGTGTCGACAAGTTTCTTGTGGCCAAAATGCAGAAGTCATCGCGCAACCGCATTCAGCAGGCGGCCGAGGCCGGATGCATTCTGGTCAACGGCAAGGCCGTCAAAAGCAACTACAGGGTGAAACCCGACGATGTGGTGGCCATTGTGATGGACCGCCCGAAATATGAACTCGAGATCATCCCCGAGAACATACCCCTCGACATTGTCTATGAAGATGAGGCGCTGCTGGTGGTCAACAAACCCCCGGGCCTGGTTGTCCATCCCGGCCACGGCAACTATTCGGGCACACTGGTCAACGCGCTGGCCTATCACTTCCGCAACGATCCCGACTATGATGTCAACGACCCACGCATGGGCCTGGTGCACCGCATCGACAAGGACACCTCCGGATTGCTGGTTGTGGCCAAGACACCCGATGCAAAAACACATCTCGGAAAACAGTTTTTCAACAAAACCACCAAGCGCGAGTATGTGGCCGTGGTGTGGGGCATACCCAATCCCGACGCCGGCCGTATAGAAGGCAACATCGGGCGCTCGCTCCGCGACCGTCTCCAGATGGAAGTGTTCCCGGTAGGCGGTGACTATGGCAAGCCGGCCGTCACCCACTACACCGTGCTCGAGAAACTGTCGTATGTGAGCGTGGTCAAATGCGTGCTCGAAACCGGACGCACCCATCAGATCCGCGTCCACATGAAACACATCGGCCACCCGTTGCTCAACGACTCGCGATATGGTGGCGACAAGATTCTCCGCGGCACCACCTCGGCCAAATACCGGCAGTTCGTCAACAACTGCTTCGACACCTGCCCACGGCAGGCGCTCCACGCCCGAACCCTCGGATTCGTGCACCCCACAACAGGCAAAGAGATGTTCTTTGAATCGGCAGTGCCGGCCGACATGACCTCGATGATCGAAAAATGGCGCAATCTAAACGTATAAGTATCTCTCAAAAATTAACTGCGCATTGTTTTTGAGGATTTTTGGATTGATTTTTGATTTGTGAAGAAGGAGCTTAGCGAGCTTAGCGACTGATGAACAAAGCAGAAAGCGGCCAAAAAGACCAAAAATAATCGTAGCCCGGAGAGTTACTTATAGTATTAATTAATTTTTGAGAGATACTTAATACATATTCTAAACATATGAAATCTGAAATATCCAACCGGATCAAACAGGTCCAGGACCTGCTCTCCCAAAAAGGTCTCGCGGCCGTGATAATTCCGCAGACCGACCCGCATCAAAGTGAATACATAGCCTCGCACTGGCAGGTGCGCCGTTTCCTCAGCGGTTTCACCGGTTCGGCCGGCTCGCTGGTGATTCTGCGCGACGCCGCCTTCCTATGGACCGACTCACGCTACTTCCTTCAAGCGGCGCAGCAGCTTGAGGACACCCCCGTGGTGCTGATGAAAGATGGCCTGCCTGACACCCCCTCAATCGAGCAGTATCTTCTCGACACCCTCGCCAAAGG
The DNA here is from genome assembly GCA_036308365.1 of Muribaculaceae bacterium. Taxonomy (GTDB): domain Bacteria; phylum Bacteroidota; class Bacteroidia; order Bacteroidales; family Muribaculaceae; genus CAJUPY01. Next base: position 3,351 of record JAXJVW010000023.1, on the reverse strand, counting down.
CGACAAAGTGGGCGTGGACGGATGGATTTTCTCAATCCGTGAGTGGAGCAATCTCGCAGACACTCTCCAGTCAGGTGGCATCGAGGTGCTCACAGACTTCGACTTCGTCGACAGCGTGTGGACCGACCGGCCCCAGCTACCCACAGTGAAAATCTTCATTCACGAAAACAAATACACCGGCGAGGACGCGGCCCAGAAAATGGAGCGGATAATGGCCAAAGTGAAAAAAACAGGTGCCGACTCCATCTTCATTTCAGCCCTCGACGAGATAGCGTGGACACTCAACATCCGTTCACGCGATGTCAACTGCAACCCAGTGGCGACAGCGTTCCTCTATCTCTCCGACGATGAAAAAATACTCTTCACCCTCCCCGAGAAAGTCGATGCCGAAGTTGCCGCATATCTCGCCGAGCGTGGCGTCAAAGTTGCCCCCTATGCACAGGTCGACACTTTCCTCAGCGGGTTGACCGGCCGCAGGGTGCTCATTGACAGGGACAAGACCGCGGTGCGCGTGCTCAACCTGCTGAAGGCGAGCCTGCAGGGAACATCGCCCGTGGCAATGATGAAGACCGTCAAGAACGACGTTCAGATCCAGGGCATACATTCCGCCATGCTCAAGGATGGCGCGGCTTTGGTCGGCGCATTCCGTGAAATCGAGGAGCGTGTGGCCGCCGGAGTGCCCACAACCGAGCTCGACGTGTCAGACATACTGACCAAATACCGCTCACGCCAGCCCCTCTACTTCGACGAATCATTCGAAACCATAGCCGGATACGGCCCCCACGGAGCAATCGTGCACTATTCGGCAACCCCGGAATCAAGTGTAGCCATCGGACGCGACTCACTGCTGCTCATCGACTCCGGCGCGCAATATCTCGACGGCACCACCGACATCACCCGCACCATAGCCCTGGGCGAACCCACCGACGAACAACGCCGCCACTTCACCCTGGTGATGAAAGGCCACATCGCGTTAGGTTCGCAGATGTTCCCCGAAGGGACACGCGGCGACCAGCTCGACTCACTCGCCCGTCAGTTCCTCTGGAACCAGGGATTGAGCTACCTCCATGGCACAGGCCACGGCGTAGGCTTCTTCCTCAATGTCCACGAAGGTCCGCAGAGCATACGCCTGAACCATGTCAACGTGGCGCTGGCCCCCGGAATGCTCACTTCGAACGAGCCCGGACTCTATGTCGAAGGCAAACATGGCATCCGCTGCGAGAACCTCGTGCTCACCGTCCCCGCCATGACAACCGATTTCGGCCGGTTCTTCAAGTTTGAAACCGTCACACTCTTCCCCTTCGATCTGAAACTCTTCGACAAGAGCATCATGAGCGAGGCCGAAATCCAGTGGCTCAACAACTACCACGCCCATGTCCGCGAGAGCCTTCTGCCCATGCTGACCGAGGAGGCCGACCGTCAATGGCTTATTAACAAAACCCAAACACTCTGACCATGGCACTGATAATTCCCGTCAGAGGCTTCACCCCCAAGGTGGGCGAAGGCTGTTTCCTGGCACAGAACGCCACCATCATCGGCGACACCGTCATCGGCGACGACTGCTCAATATGGTTCAACACCGTCATCCGCGGCGACGTTAACTCAATCCGCATAGGCGACAGAGTCAACATTCAGGACGGATCGGTTCTCCACACCCTCTATCAGAAGTCGACCATAGAAATCGGCAACGACGTTTCCATAGGACACAATGTGACCGTCCACGGAGCTAAAATCCACGATTACGCTCTCATAGGCATGGGCGCCGTTGTCATGGACGACGCCGAAGTGGGCGAAGGCGCGCTGGTCGCCGCAGGATCGGTAGTGCTGAGCCGCACCAAAATCGGTCCTCACGAACTGTGGGGCGGAGCGCCGGCCAAATTCATCAAGATGGTCGAGCCGGAAAAGGCCAAGGAAATGAACGTCAAAATAGCCAAGAACTATCTGATGTACTCCAAATGGTACGACGACAGTGAAATCACCCCGGAAACACCCGAAAAATAGTGACTTACGTCAAAAAAATCAGAAAACCCTTTGCGGATTGAAAAAGTTTGATTAACTTTGCCCCGCTAAAATAAAATCATCAATATTAAATAAAATCAAAACAAAAAATGATCATTGTACAAGTAAAAGAAGGCGAAAACATCGAAAAAGCACTCAAAAAATTCAAACGCAAATTTGAAAAAACAGGCATCGTCAAAGAACTGCGCAGCCGCCAGGCATTCGAAAAACCCTCGGTAGCTAACCGCAAAAAAATGATGAAAGCCGTTTACGTGCAGAAACTTCGCTCAGTTGAAGAGTAATCCGTAAGTAATCAATAACCATTAAAGCCCGCGATTGCGACAGGCAACATAGAAAGGAGTTGTTCTTAACTTACAGAATACACTGAGATAAACTTTTACAGATTCCACCCTCATGCGTATATATATAATATATGTGTACGCGACATGACCCCGGCACCGCGCCGAGTGAACCCCGAGGGTGGGTACAATACCAAAATACATCACAAACCGGCAACGCTTCCAATTTATTGTGGCGTTTCCGGTTTGTGCTATATAAAATCGCCCCGGATCATCCGTTAAGGTTAATTTTATGTGAAATATAATATAAGATGATTAAAAAGAGTTAATTTTACTCATGATTATATTGACGAGTGGAAAAAAAATGTTAGTTTTGTACAGAATAGGTGCGTCATGACCGTATCTATAGAAAACAGAATGGCAAAATGCCATCGAAACCAACGCAAAATAAACATTCTAATTAACAAAAATAAAACAATCGTCATTAAAAATCAATCACTATCCCCTTTTTCAAAAGTCCGGTAAAAAACCGAGAATTTAAACCATGGTCATACAAAGACTACTATAAACCAACCCTATAAACTAAATGAAAAAGTAATTATGAAAAAACAGTTATTGTTTCTGTTATTTTCTATCGTTTCGGTAGGTCTCATGATGGGACGTACTGTCACGGGTACTGTGACACAGGCCAGTGACGGTGACGTGGTTATCGGTGCCTCCGTAATGGTCAAAGGCACGTCGCACGGCGTGCAGACTGACATTGATGGAAAATATTCAATTGAAGTCAATAATGACAATGCCGAACTCGTATTCCAATACATCGGCATGGACACCCAGACAATCAAAGTGGGAGCCCGTTCTGTCATTGACGTTGTCCTGAAGGAAAATGCCACCGTGCTCGACGAGGTGGTGGTGACCGCTATGGGTCAGGTTCAGGAAAAGAAAAAACTTAACTACGCTGTCCAGGCCCTGAACAGCGACGAACTTACTGCCGGACAAAGCACTAACTTCGTAAACTCTCTCCAAGGTAAGGTTGCCGGTGTGCAGGTCTCTA
>JAXJVW010000022.1:0-8924 GCA_036308365.1 Muribaculaceae bacterium | reverse complement strand
GAAGATAATGTCGGCCGTCTACGCCCACTTTCTCCACGACACTGAGCCCGACGGTTTCACCCAGGCCGAACGGATTGCCTATGAATTTATCCTGAAAAATATCATGCGCTATCAACAACAGTATGACCTCGAGGCGGGCTACGAAGCCTCCATCAAACGACGTCGCGCCGAGCTGACACGCAAACGCCGGGCCGAGGAAAAACAATCGCAAATGGCTCCGGAGCGTAACGACCCGAAGATGGTCCGCCCCGTCAAGAACTGTCAGAACTACAAGTTTCGCCCCCTCCCTGCTGACAGCGAGCTGAACATGCGGCGCAACTCAACCGACGACAGTCACTATCCACAGTTCCTGCAATTCTATCAATCCTACGATGGCCCGAAAGATGACTGCGACATCGAATTCGCCCGTTTCAAACACCAGTATCCCGAAAACATCTCCATAGCCGACCTGCTCGACCGAAGGCTCACCAACCGCCGGCAGTGGGCACGCGACATGGCCAAACTCGGATTGCGAACCCCGCCCCTCCCTCCCATGGCTGAGTATATCTCGCATCAATGCTGGAACGACAGGCTCCCACGACTCTGACGTTAATTAACACTTCTTTTTTATGTTTTGCTGTGTTGCAATCGTGTTAAATTATGAATAAAATACAGTTAAGAGGTTTATTGTGAGAAATAGTAGGCATACTTTTGCAAAAAACAAGTAAAATAGTGCATGATATTGATAAATTTAGTCGAAAGTAAAAAAAAACTGTCATTTTACGATAAAAGCATCGTCATTTGTATTGATATGTAATTTTATTGATTCTGTACTTGAAATTCAAAACTCGGGTGAATTGTCCCCCCGTTTTAGTCGTTCAATTACTGAAGTTGTAGAGATTGCTAATCGGCTCGGGAAATCTGTTTAATTGTGTTCCTGTGCTGACCAATTTGCTATGTATTCATCAAAATTATCGAACCATTATTGACTCATGTTTCAAAATCATTTTTCTTCCAACTAAAATAATTTCTCATAACATAACTCACAAATTTAAAATATTATGAAAAAATCGTTATTCATTCTTCCGGCAGTGTTGCTGATGATGGCCTCTTGTTCTTCTGATGATCCTATCACTCCTGACATTCCCGAAACTCCTGATACCCCCGAATCGCCCGAAATCCCGGATAATCCTGACCAGGAATTGGAAGTCTATAGAATTGAGCTAACACAATCGGAGCAGACCGCAATGAACTCTATCGACGAGTTCAGCCACAAGTTTATGTGCGAAATGGCGATGGCGAAAGGCGATGAAGCGTATAGTTGCTCTCCGGTCAGCGCCGCAATCTATTTAAGTATGATGGCTAACGCTGCGGGTGGCGACACTCGCACGCAGCTGCTCAATGCGCTCGAGGTGACTGACCTCGAAACTCTCAACTCGCTGAATGCAAAGCTGATGAAATATCTCCCTTGCGAGGGTTACGGATCTTCGCTTTCAATAAACAATGCTTTCTGGGTGGCCGACCGCTTCACTGTCAATGATATCTTCCGCAACGCTATCGTTGAAAATTATCAAGGTAATGTGGAATATGTCGATTTCTCTAATAGCGCCACTGTCCCTGCCATCAACCGATGGGTGAGCGACAAAACGAATGGTCTGATTCCCTGTTTCCTCTCGGGAGGATGGGAGTCATATATCGATAAAGATATGGTTAGCGCCAACACTGTTTATTTCCGTGGTAAATGGAACCAGCAATTTGATAAAGCTAACACTAAGGAAGAAACTTTCCATGGCGTGAACGGCGATGTAAGGGTCAGTATGATGCACCAGGTGATTGAGTCTGGTTATGCAAAAAATGACATCGCACAACTCGTGGTGAAGGATTTCAAGGATGGTTTCAACTATGTTGAGTTCTATCTCCCGGCGGAAGGTGAAGATATCAAGGCGTTCACAGCGAAACTCACTCCGGCTGAACAAAACAAGCTTCGCAAGGCTGCGAAAACCTACGACGTGACTCTCGCCTTACCTTCGTTCAAGGCTGAAAACGAAGAAAGGTTCAACAATGTCTTGGCGAAACTCGGTGTCAACACCGCAAATTTCGATTTCTCAGGCATGGGGCTGCAACCTGCACCTCTGGGCACTCTCCAAATCACAAGTATCAAGATGGATGAGGAAGGTGCTGAAATGGCCGCGGTCACCGGTGGTTGGACTTCTTCTGACTTACCTGAGGAATATCCCTCGGTGACTGTCACTTTCAACCGACCGTATCTCTACATTGTCCGCAACCATAAAACCAACGCCATTCTGATGGCCGGTACGGTTGTGGAATAAACTCACTCAAGAATTTTACTTTATCCGGGGAGCGTCGGGCATCGGGCCCTGGCGCTCCCCGATTTTGCACTCCGGGGCCTTAACTTTTATCATTTTCATATGTTGATATTTTAAACACACTCTAAATTTAAACACACTCTAAATGGGTGTATAATTACAATGAAAATGAAACAAACCGACAGCGCCCCGCGCGATTCTTCTTCTCAATCGGGGAAATCCTACATATTATTTTTGGTGTTCATTGCCATTCTGGGGGCTTTCAGCTCGCTGGTCAACGACATGTATCTCCCAACCATCCCCCACATGGTAAAGGAGTTTCACACAAACCCGTCGATGACGCAGATGGGATTGTCGATGGCGATGATCGGACTGGGTGCCGGATCGGTTGTGTGGGGCTCAATGAGCGACCACTATGGCCGCAAACCCATTCTGGTCGTGTCGTTGATAATCTTCGCCGCAGGCACGGCTGTGTCACTGCTCTCGGAGTCGATAGGTTTTTTCATCGCATGCCGGTTGCTGCAAGGCTTCGGCGCGGGCGGGGGCATGGTGCTCTCTTACTCTATCCCGGCCGACATCTACGGCGGACGCCCCCTGGCAAAGGTCATGGCGCTGGTGGGAGCAATCAACGGCATAGCCCCGGCGGCTTCTCCGCTGGTGGGTGGTTTCATGGCTGACTCCGTTGGGTGGAGGGGTATTTTCATGCTGTTGCTCGCACTGGGCGTGGTCATGACCATCTGGGCGCTCCGCCGGCCTGAGTCGCTTCCCGTGGCGCGCAGAATGGCCGGGAAAAGCCTCGCCGACTACTGGAAGGCCTACGTGGCGCTGTTCGCCAACCGCCGGTTCATGATCTACGTGTTGCTCAAAGCCATAGGCGTCGGACTCCTTTATGCCTACATTTCGTCGGCTCCGTTCATTTTCCAGAACCACTACGGATTCTCGAGTCTGCACTTCGGTTTGATTTTCGGTGGCAACGCCATCGCGATCGCCGTAGGGTCGACTCTGGTAATGCGGTTCAAGGTGCTCAAAAACGGACTGGTCACGGGCGCGGCGTTGATGAGCGTCTGTGCGCTGGCGGCATCCTGGATCATGTATCATTCCATGCCGTTCATCTTCTATGAGCTGACGGTGATCCCTATGCTCGCCGCAAGCGGAATGCTCTTCTCCTCGGCGAACAGCCTGGGGATGGAGGTCGGCAGCTCTGACGCCGGAACGGCGGGGGCCATTCTCAATGTCATCAAATACATCTTCGCAGCCATCGTGGCTCCGTTGGTGGGCCTGGGCGACATCATGCGCTCATCGGCAATCTGTTTCGCAGCCGTGGCCATCATTGCCCTGGCGCTGGCCGTTCCGGTGCTCCGGCTCAAACCGCTCAGCGAAATGACCCGTAAATGAGCCCGACAGCCCGCCCCGATCCGCCGGCCACGGCGAGGGTGAAACGGTGCCCGGGCCCCGCGCTATGATAAAAGTGAGGGGGAGCGCCCGCTTTCTGACGCTCCCCCTCGGGCAATTAGTCTTGGCGGAGTGTGATAAGGTTTGAAAACACACCCGCAGGTTCTTTATAGGTATTAATGTAGAATTTTGTGTTTCAGAGTGGTGACGGTGTCGGTGGTGACACGGATCATGTAAATACCTGACTCGAGGTTGTCCAGAACCACGTCATCGCCGGTTGAGGCATAGCTGCCTGCCAGGCGGCCGTCGACACTGTAAACTTCAACCAGGCCGCTCTTGCCGCCGAGTCTGACTGTGTTGCCGTCGATGGCGACATCGGAGTCGCCGGCAACGCCATCAACACCTGACTCACCTAAGTAAACGGCGCTGAACGCGGGTGTTTCCATGTTCACCGGACCGGTGGGTGTCTGGAACGTAGAGCGTACTTTGAAATAATATGTTTTGCCGTTCTTGAAGAAGGTCTTCGACGACGGTATATCCTTGATGGGACATGACTCTTCTTTGCCAAGCTCGGCTTTCACCGATGAGCCGCGGGCCAGACCTGACGCGCTCGTGGCGACGAAGAATGAAACCTGGAAGGCGCCCTCGGTGTTCTTGACCTTGATGGTCTGGTCGCCGTAGAAGCTGCCTTTGTCAACGGGTGAGATAACCTCGGGTTTCACGGGCTCTACACTCTTGGTGGTGAATTTGGTCACGGGCGAAGCCATGTCGACACCATCCTTGACATGCAGGAAACGGGCATAGTAGCTCGTGTTGCCGGCCAGCGCGAAGGGGAGCGTGTGCTTGCCACCTTTGGCGTCGGTGGTGTAGATGGGGCGGTCGAACGCATCGGAATTGGAGAGCTGGATGGTCACATCGCGGTCGGCGGGTGTCCAGACAAGGGTGGGACGGAGCTCAACATCGCTCTGCTCATTGGCAGGAGAGGTGAAGCGGGCCATCCCGGCGGTGAAGCTCCAGGGCTGTGAAACACCGTCGTTGTAGTTGTTGCCTGAGGCGCGGACACGCCAGTAGAGTTTCTTGTCTAACGGCAGATTGTTGATGTCAACGGTTGACATGGTGGTCGACTCGGTGCTGATGCTGGCGATCAGGTTGTTGAAAGTGGCATCATCGGCTATGTCGATAGTGTAGAGGATGGCGTCTTTGACTTCGCTCCAGGTGAAGAACACCGGCGCTTCGACCTCTGCGCCGTTGGCGGGCGACAGCAGGGTGGGGGCGGCCATATCTTTCACCGCCTCGCCAAGGAATGCGGCTGAATACTCATAGCCATAGCGGTCATACACGCTGACGGCATATTTGTGGCCCGACGCTTTTTTGGCGGGGATGGCATAGCTGGTCTCATATGTGAAGCCCAGCAGATATTCGGCCTGGCGGGTGAAGTTGGTCTCGCTTTCGGGAACGGCATAAACGGCGTAGCGAACATTGTCATAGCCTTTCCAGCTCAGGGTGTTGCCTGTGCGTTTGATTTCGCTGACCAGTCCGGGGTTGTTGCTCTTTTTGTGGGTCATGGCCGGGATGAGTGCCGGGGTGGTGTAAACCTCGTTCAGAAGGTGGTGGCCCAGCAGTCCTTTGCCGTAGTTCTTGCGGTAGATGTATTTGGCTGAGTAGAACATGGAGCCGGGGGCACCGTCGAGGCTTTCCTCGCGGTTGACCTTGACCTCTTTGGAGTATTCATAGAGGTTGGTGTTGTGGGGGCCTGAAGCCTTGGGTTTGATGCCTGATCCGCTCTCGGCGATGGTGGCCTCTATCCCCGACATGCCGAAGGGGGTGGCTTCGCTCACGCTGTTGATTGAGGAGATTGACTGCGAAACGAACATCTGACGGTTGAATTTGGCTGCCACCTCGCTCCACCATTTGACGGCTTTGACGTAGTTGGTGCTTTCGTTTTCGATGGTCCAGTAGACCTGCGGCGCCATGTAGTCGACGCTCTGCTCAACATACCATGCGACGGGTTCGGAGTAAATGTCGTTATACTGCCAGTCGCTGCCGGTAGGGCAGGCTTTGATGCCATATTTCTTCGCCACCGAACCGTCGGTGCAGGCTATGCCGGCGGGACCGACGCCGAAGCGCACCCAGTTTTTGGTTTGCTGGATGGTGTTGTAAACCTGCTTGATCATGTTGTTGACGTTGGCGCGGCGCCAGTCCTTGATGTTGGTCAGCGTGCCTCCGTTCTCTTTGTAGGCCTCGAACAGGTGGCCGTCCATCTCGTCCTTGGTGCCTGACAGATAGAAGTAGTCGTCGAAAAGCACTCCGTCGATGTCGTAGTTGGTGACGATCTCCTTGACGATGTCGCAGATGCGTTGGGTGACCTCGGGCAGACCGGGGTTCAGGATCGACGCTCCGTTGACATCCATCAGCCATTCGGGGTGGGTCTTGCGATAGTCGTTGTCACCTTTCCATGCGCCGACAACCGATTCGTAGCGGTAGGGGTTGAGCCAGGCGTGGCACTCCATGCCGCGTTTGTGACACTCCTCGACGGCGAATGCCAGGGGGTCCCAGCCCGGATCGAGTCCGCGTTTGCTGACAAGGTCTTCCGACCAGGGTTCGTAGCTCGACTTGTACATCGCGTCGCAACGGCTGCGAACCTGGAAGTTGATGGCGTTGAAGTTGTTTATCTTCAGGGAGTCAAGAAGTGTGGTCAACTCTTTCTTCTGATTGTTTATCTGGGTCTGGTTGCCGGTTGATGACACCACGGTGGTGGGCCAGTCAAGGCGCCACACGGTGGCGAGCCAGGTGCTCCTGAATTCCTGCTTCACCGCAGGATTTGCGCCGAGGGCGATGTTGACGCTGATCATCAGCGCTACAGCGGCCATCAGCACTTTGTTGATGGTTCTCTTCATGATTGATTTTTAATTCTTTGGAATTCTGCTGTTCTTTATTTAGTGTCTTAAGGGTTTGTCAATGTTTTGGGGACGGGTTGCTCCAAGGCCATCTGACTCGGCAGGCTCCGGCATGTGTCGGCCCATTCCTTTCTGTATATATATACACAAAGGTAAAGGATTAACCTCACTCATTCAAATCCTTTAACATTTATTTACCGTAATTTAGCATTTATTATCTATAAACAGAAATTTTTCATTTTTTTTAAACTAATGTTTCGCCACATCGGAAAAATATTATAACTTTGTAATCCAACCCCTGTCTTATTCACAAATGGGAAACAGTTAACCCTAAGTCGAACACATTTCTTGCTTTACTCATTATGATTGTTATTGCCGACAGTAGTTCCACACGCACCGAGTGGGTGCTCGTGGAAGGTGACAAAATCGTGGAAACTGCCACAACAGGAGGAATGAACCCGTTCTTCCAGACCCGACGTGAAATCAGCCATAGCATTCGACTGGAATTGCCCGAGGTGTTCTTCAAGAAACGATGGGAACATGTCTATTACTACGGCGCCGGATGCTCCAACGCTGAGAAATGTAAAATCATGGAGTCGTCGCTGGTGGCGCAGTTCAAAACCCCGGTGTCGGTTGAGAGCGACCTGCTCGGGGCGGCACGCGGATTGCTGGTGCGTCAGCCCGGACTGGCATGTATCATCGGAACAGGATCGAACTCATGTATCTACGACGGCGAGAAAATTGTCAAAAACGTGCGACCGTTGGGCTATGTGCTCGGCGACGAGGGCTCGGGCGCTTACATCGGAAAGCGGTTCATCGCCGACTGCCTGAAGGGGCTGGCACCAGTGGCGTTGACCGAGGAGTTCGAGGATGAATACTCCATCGACCTCGACGACGTGCTCGACGAAATCTACATCCACGCACTGGCCAGCGTGCTCCTGTCGTCCTACACCAATTTCCTCCACAAACACATCGACCATGAGTATGTGCAGAAAATCGTCTATGACTCATTCATAACCTTCTTTGAGCGTAACATCGCCTCCTACGACTATCGCAACAACCCCGTGAGCATAGTGGGTTCGGTGGCATGCAACTTCTCCCCGATTCTGCAACGCGCAGCCGAGGACTTCGGGCTGAAAGTGCACAAAATCGTACCCTCGTCAATGCCCGGTCTGGTGGAATATCACACTACTAAGTAGTCGGATTCGCCGAAGGTTGGGGCGGCTACGCCTAAGGTTGATGGGTTGGGGCGGCTACGCCAGAGGTTGACTGGGTTGAGTCGGCTTCGCCAAAGGTTGACGGGTTTGAGTTCCTGCGTTGATTGATCAGGCTCGTCACATAAACCGTGAACACCGGAAACATCATTATCCCCACCACGGCGAGAATGACCGACAGCACACGTCCCACGGGGGTCACAGCGACGATATTCGATCCGATGGTGGTCACATCCATCGCCGCCCACCACAGTGCGTCGTCATAGTTCTTCACTCCGCTGTTGACCCCGTGCTCGAATACATAGAACACCAGACTCGAGAAATAAACCGTGGCTATCAGCGTGACCAGATAGGTCACGAACAAACCGGTAGCTTTATTATAGGTGAACCATCCAACCACGATGGCCAGCGCATAGCCACCGCGGATCAACGGTATGTAGCGCACCAGATAGGCCGTTTCATGGCCGAAGTTCCAGCCATAATACTGAATAAGCGCGCCGTAGGGCACCGACACGAAGAAAAACAGAAAGTGTGTCAGCAGATAATGCCCCTTCCGCTGCGACAGAAACAACTCCACGAAGAAGTCGAACATGAAAACCACGCAGATCCAGAACTCGATTTTGATGAACCGCGGCCGCTGCAGAGCCGATACGTTCTCGAACGTGTCGTAGGAGATGGTCCAAATCAGATATATCGACAGGACCAGCACCACGACATGCAGCAAAAAATAGATTCCGTTTCGCTGGAATACACTGTTTAAACGTGAGCCAAATGACATAATTTAATCCTTGATGTTAACTTTCACGACGCATGAACGTCCATGCATCGTTTCCCTCACCAATAAAACAAGCTCCCGCCATCAAAAGTTCGTAAAAATTTTGTCAGTTTTATCGCTCAGATAATCAGTCAGATAGCTTTTAGGGTCAAAAAAACTTGAAAAAAACTTCCCGAAAAACTTGCACAGTCCGAAAAAACGCTGTAACTTTGCACACGTAAAACAAACACCACAGGAGAGATGGCAGAGTGGTCGATTGCGGCGGTCTTGAAAACCGTTGAGGGTCACACCTCCGGGGGTTCGAATCCCTCTCTCTCCGCAGTTTCATGCAAGTGAAAAG
>JAXJVW010000021.1:0-14668 GCA_036308365.1 Muribaculaceae bacterium | reverse complement strand
TATTGATGTTGTGCTGTTGCTTTTTACTGAAAGCTGCTACTAACGACTCAAAAATCTACCCATAATCGTGTATTGGATGATAGTTGCGGATTTTAGGATTATATTTACCTTTGCAACACGGTCTGATACAATGAATTACACACATCATCAGATTGCTCGGCCCCATTTGCCGGAACAGGCATCCCTGATTGTTGCGATGCGTATGGCGCGGTGAAATCCACCTCTCTGAATTCATCGTCTGTTCCTTTGGTGAGGGGGCCGTTTTTGTGTTTCAGACTCGGATAAAAATCAGACCCCCTTTAGTTTCCCAGAGCTGACGCTATATCCTCGAAGATGTCATCGACATCCTCCAGCCCAACCGACAGGCGGATGGTGGTCTCCTTAACATCCATCTCACGGCGCTGCGAGGCGGTGAACGGACCGAAGATGGTCGAGGCCGGGTGTATCGCAAGGGTCTTGTTGTCGAAAAGATTGGTGGCGCGTTTAACTACTTTCAGATTGTTGAGGAAGTTGAAACATGCCTGCTCATCGGCAAGGTCGATGGTCAGCATGGCTCCGGCAGTTCCGCCATACTGACGTTTCATCAGCTCATGAAATGGGTTGTCGGCGAAACCTACATAGTTCACCGAAACAATCCGGGGTAGCGTGCGCAGCTTCTCGGCCAATGCCTCGGTGTTGCGCCATTGAAGCGCATAGCGGGCGTTGAGATTCTCCAGCCCGAGGGTCTGCATATAGGCCACGTGGGGGGTCATGTAGGCTCCGAAGTTCATCAGGGTGTCACGGCGCAGACGCTCGTCGAAGTCGGCCACCGTACCATAGTCGATTATGAGACCGCCCAGCGTCGTGGCGCCTCCTGAAATATATTTGGTGCTCGAAACAACCTCAATATCTATCCCTAACGCATGGCCATCGAACTCCGTGAACGGAATGGCCGTGGTGTCGGCTACCAACGGAACATTGTGCGAGTGGGCCACACGGGCGAGCATGCCAACGTCGGCTACCTCGAGCTGTGGGTTGGTGATAATCTCGAAAAACAGTGCGCAAGTGTCATCGTCGACAGCTTCGGTGACAGCATTTTCGTCCAGAAGGTCGATGGCGCGGCATTCCACCCCGAAACGTTTCATGGTTTTGGAAAGCAGAGCGAAGGTATTGCCGAAAAGATGGCGCGAGGTGACGATGTTTTTCCCTGTTCCGCTAAGTGTCAGAATCACGTTGCTGATAGCGGCCATCCCGGAATTCAGCGCAACGACGTCGCGGGCGCCGGTCAGCGCTTTCACACGGTTCTCGAAGTGGATCACCGTGGGGTTGGTGATGCGTGAATAGTCAGGCTCGTTGATTCGGCCGCAGAAGGCGTCGGACATCACGGCGGCATTGTCGAACTCGTAGGCGTCGGTGTGATAAACCGGCATGGCTATCGCCCCGTAGGCGTCGCGGTGGGGAAACGGCGACTGTATGGCTATGGTCGATTTTTTCATGATAATTTCTTTTCCAGTGGATTCTTTGATTTAACAGCCTGATACTCTTTCAGATACTCTGGCGTAGAGTATGCCAGGTCGAGAAAGTCGCGGCGCATGTAGGCCATCTCTGACAGAGGGGTCATGTCGCTCGCCAGCGGCACCACATCGTCTATGAAACGGGCGTTGGGGTGGGTAATGACACTTTTCGCTTTCTCAGCTCCGTCACCGAAAAACAACACTGTTCCCTTAGCGAGCCATCGGTCGTAGCTGTCAGCACCGAGAATCAGCGGGGCGGGGGAGAGCAGTGACTCGAGCCCCAGATTGTAGACGGCCGTGTAAACCTCCATGCGGCGGGCGTCGAGCATAGGCGCATAGAGCGACTCGGCATCGACATCGGGCATGAACATAACCCTGGTAGCCATGATTTTAAGCGTAGGGATCCCTATCAGGGGTATCCCCAGAGCATAGGCCAGCCCTTTAGCCTCGGACAACCCTATGCGCAGACCCGTGTAACTGCCCGGTCCGATGCTGACCGCCACAGCCTCGAGATCCATCTCATGGTCACGGGCGTAGTCGAGGCAATCCTTGATGAAGCCACTGAGCATAACCGCATGGTTCTGCCCTGAGAAGTTCTCCCGGTGCACAAGCACCGTCCCCTCCGCCGACAACGCTGCGGAGCATACTTTTGTCGATGTTTCTATGTTCAGGATTACTGCCATTGTATCTTCGTTTTTTTTTGATGGTCACAATTGTCGGTGACGGCCATCGGTGACTCTAACCCCTTAGGCCTGACACCCCGCGGCAACCCGGAAACAATCCCCGGAAAGCCGCCAACGCTTTGTCGCCGAACTTATTTTAATTCAGTAAGAGTGTGTTTAAATTTAACTTTGGTTAAGATTGAGAGGATTTTTGGAGGGATTTTTGCAAGTTGAGGAAGGAACATAGCGAGCTATGTGACTGACGAAACCTGGCAAAAAGCACCCAAAAAGACCTCAATATTAGCCAAAAGTGTTAAATTCGCTCATCAAAAAATGAACACGTGTTAAATTTAAACACACTCTAAAAAGTATAAAATGAGTTCACATGCTTATTTTTAAAATATTCCTTGCAAATTTACGGAAAATTCCCGCTAATTTTTTAAATTTGCAAAAAAATATACTACACGATGCTTTTATCCATGACTGGCTTCGGCAAAGCTATTGTTGAGGCGCCATCAAAAAAATTCACGGTCGAGGTCAAATCGCTTAACTCCAAGCAACTCGACCTGTCGGCGAGAATACCCGCCGCTTACCGCGACAAAGAACTGGACATCAGAAGTTTCATCGCCTCACAACTCGAGCGCGGTAAGGTCGACGTCTCGGTCTATGTCGAAAGCTCCGCTTCCGACGCCGTGGCGACCTTGAACATGGAAACTCTGGCACTGTACAAAGCGCAAATCGAGGCTATGTCGCAGAAACTGATGCTCCCGCTGCCGCTCGACTGGTATGCGACTCTGCTCCGCATGCCCGACGTGATGAAAACCGACAGCATGGTCACTCCCGACGACGCTGAAATCAAAGCGCTCATGACAGCCGTCAAGGACGCCGTGGCCGAACTGATGCAGTTCCGTCGAAAAGAAGGACGTAAACTCGAGGATTTCTTCGCTATGAGACTCAACAAAATCCGCGACCTCCTCGACCAGGTGCCTCAGTTCGAAAACGAACGGATTGTCAAAATCAGAGCACGCATCGAGGAACAGCTCGGCAAAATCAACAAAGTCGACTACGACAGAGCGCGTCTCGAGCAGGAAATGATCTACTACATCGAAAAACTCGACATCAACGAGGAAAAACAGCGCCTTGCCCAACACATCGACTACTTCCGTGAAACAATGGAAAGCGGACGCGGACAAGGAAAAAAACTCGGTTTCATCGCCCAGGAAATGGGACGCGAAATCAACACGCTCGGCTCAAAAAGCAACCACGCCGAAATGCAGATCATCGTAGTGAAAATGAAAGATGAACTTGAACAGATAAAGGAACAGGTGCTAAACGTAATGTAATCACCTCAATTCAACATTCAACATTCAAAATCCTTCCTGTTTGTGTTATGAAAGGCAAAATTATAATTATCTCGGCACCCTCGGGTTGCGGAAAAAGCACCATCATAAACGCCATCATGAAGCGCGGAAACGTGCAGATGGAATTCTCCGTTTCGGCAACAAGCCGACAGCCCCGGCAAGGGGAAACCGACGGAGTGAACTACTACTTCCTAACTCCCGAACGCTTTCGCGAACTGATCGCCGACAACGCTTTCGTGGAATATGAAGAAGTATACCCCGGTAGATTCTACGGCACTCTCCGCACGGAAGTGGAGAACCGTTGCGCCGCCGGACGCAACGTGATCCTCGACATCGACGTCAAAGGCGGAGTCAACGTGGCACGCATGTTCGGCGACCAGGCAGTGTCGATATTCATCATGCCACCGAGCGTCGAAGAACTGCGACGACGACTCGAAAACCGTGCCACCGACACCCCCGAGGTGATCGCTCAGCGTGTGGGAAAAGCCGAATATGAAATCTCCTTCGCGCCACAATATGACCATCAGGTGGTCAACGACGACCTGACACAGGCGGTGCTCGAAACTGAAAACATAATCGCCGCCTTCCTTAACAACTGACCCCACGCCAGTCCCATGGAGCATAACCCCAACAAGAGGATAGGAATTTTCGGCGGTTCATTCAACCCAATCCATCAGGGCCACCTGATGCTGGCGCAATGGATCCTCCACGAACAGCAATTCGACGAAGTGTGGTTCGTGGTCTCACCATCGAACCCGCTGAAGCAAACCCCCGACATGCTCCCCGAACTGACAAGGCTCACAATGGTGAAGCTCGCCCTTGACAGCCACAGCCGTATGCTCCCATGCGACATCGAACTGTCGCTGCCGAGACCTTCGTTCACAATCACCACACTGCGTGAACTTTCAGCCCGACATCCCGGTTATAACTTCAAGCTGATAATTGGCGCCGACAACTGGAACATGATCAACAAATGGCGCGCCGCCGACGAAATTATCCGTGACTACGGAATCGTGGTCTACCCGCGCCCTGGAAGCGACATCGACCCCGAGACACTCCCGCAAGGAGTGACACTGAGCCGCGCACCGGTAATCGACATATCATCTTCCTTGATCCGGAAACTGATCCCGCTGTGGGGAGTACCCGACTTTTTCCTCCCCGACACGGTCAAACAATTCATTGAAACAAATAAACTCTACAACTATGGACACTCCGTCGATAATCAACACTAACTCAATCGCATTCATCGGCCTATGCAACGAATATTGCACCGCCCTCGAAAACGCGCGCGAATCATCACGCGACGAGCTGATTGACAAAATGCTACACCTTCTGCCAAGGCTCTACATCGCTGCTACCGACCTGCAGGTGAACATGATCGAACCGGAGGAACCCTACATCGAAGGATCGCTCGACGAGGACTACTACGAGGCCATACGCCGAAACGTGGAAACACTCCTCGGCCCCGACGACATATACCTCGAAGTTTTCGAGGAGGAGATGAAATACTCCGACACTCCCGTTTCGGCATCGGTTTCCGAATCGCTCGCCGACATTTTCCAGGTGACATTCAACTTCATCAGCATGGTCAAGGACGCACCCGACGAAATAGTCGGACTCGGACTCATTGCCATCCGCGATGACTTCAGGGAATACTGGGGCGCCACGCTTTGCAACGTGCTCAGAGCTCTCCATGCGCTCCGCTACCGCTTCTCCGAATGATTCCCGCGCCTGAAACTAACCCCGCGAATAAAATTATCACATAAATACACCCCATGAAGAAACTTTCAACACTAATCTGTCTCGGTGTCGCCTTCGCGGCATCTGCCACCGCTCCGAAACTCGAAATCTACAGCGGAGAAAAAGACACCGTTTTCTCTCCCGAACACTATGTTATAGCTGTGACCGACCCCGGTTGCAACGCAACAATTAACAGTGAGGAGATCCACGTTTACAAAACCGGTTCATTCGGAACCATGCTCCCGCTGAAACCGGGCAAAAACAACATCTCGGTGAAAGTGACCGACGCTAAAAAGAAAAAAGCCGAAAAGAAATTCACCGTGTTCTATTCAACCGACAAACCTCAGGCCAAAGTGGTGCCCCCGGTGGAAACACAGAAACTCCTCAAACCGCTCGACATAACCACTCTCCCCGGCGCTTATCTCCAGAACGGCAACGGTGACGACCGTCTCGGCGGCTCTAAAATGGGATTCGTCGTTGAAGACATTCCAATGACCGCCGTCGGCGAAACCGAAGGACTCTACAAAGTGCAGCTCTCTGACAACCGCTACGCCTACCTCCCCAAAGAATACGCCAAGGAAGGGGGCGAAGGACGGGCAACCGTGAACTCCGGTTCATGGAGCATCATGAACATCGGACAAAAAGACCGCGTGACTGTTGCACTGCCACGTCGCGTCCCCTACTACTACACTACCGAAATCGACCCCTCAACAATCAAGGTCTACCTTTTCGGCGTGACAAACAACTCCAACTGGATTACCCAGCGCAACCAGCCCGGAATGATCGACTATGTCGACTTCGCCCAGGACGACAGCGATGTGCTCACTCTCATTATCCGCCTCAAAGAAAAATATCAATGGGGTTTCTCTGTAAGCTACCAGGGTAACAACATCGTCATCGACGTCAACCACCGTCCCGAATCACTCGCACTCAAAGACCTGGTGATCGGTGTCGACGCCGGCCACGGTGAGCAATATCTCGGTGCGGTGTCACCCTCCGGTCTGACCGAAAAAGAGGTGAACCTCGACATAGTCAAGAAAATCGCCGCAATGCTCGAAGCCGAAGGTGCTAAAGTAGTTCTCAGCCGCCCCGACGACTCAAACGTCAGCATGACCCAGCGTAAACAGATTTTCCGCGAAGCAGGTGTCGACCTGATGGTCTCTGTCCACAACAACGCTTCCGGAAACCCCCTCGCTCCAATGGGAACAAGCGTCTACTACAAACACATCGCAAACCGTCCGCTCGCCAAAGCGCTCCACTCTTCAATGCTCAAACTCGGTGTGGCCGACTTCGGCTTGACCGGAAACTTCAACTTCTCGCTAAACGGACCAACCGAATATCCCAACGCTCTGGTTGAAGGTCTGTTCATGTCATCGCTCCCTGAAGAAGAAATGCTCGCCGACCCCGACTTCCGCACTAAAATGGCTCAGCAAGTGGTCGACGGCATCAAAAACTACCTCAAGGAGGTGGAAAACTCACTCAAATGAAACAATATCTCGACCTGCTCAAGCACATAATGGAGAACGGTGTGGACAAAAACGACCGCACCGGAACCGGAACACGCAGCGTATTCGGCTATCAGATGCGGTTCAATCTCGAGGACGGTTTCCCTTTGCTCACAACAAAGAAACTCCACCTCAAATCAATAATCCACGAACTGCTCTGGTTCCTGAAAGGTGACACAAATGTGGAATACCTCCAGAAAAACGGCGTCAGAATCTGGAACGAGTGGGCCGATGAAAACGGTGACCTCGGACACATCTACGGTTTCCAGTGGCGCTCATGGCCCGACTACGACGGTGGATTCATCGACCAGATTTCCCAGGCTGTCAACGACATACGCAACAACCCCGACTCCCGCCGGATTATTGTCAGCGCATGGAACGTGGCCGACATAAAAAACATGAATCTCCCACCGTGCCACGCTTTCTTCCAGTTCTATGTGGCCGACGGCAAACTCTCGCTACAGCTCTATCAGCGCTCGGCCGACTCGTTCCTCGGCGTCCCGTTCAACATCGCATCCTACGCCCTGCTCCTGCTGATGATGGCCCAGGTGACCGGTCTGCGTCCCGGGGAATTCATCCACACTACCGGCGACACACACATCTACCGAAACCACTTCGAACAAGTGGCCGAGCAACTATCCAGAACGCCCCGGAAACTCCCCGTGATGAAACTCAACCCCGAAGTGAAATCAATCTTCGACTTCACTTTCGACGACTTCACCCTCGAAGGCTACGACCCTATGCCCCACATCCCGGCAAAGGTGTCGGTTTAACACATACATTAGAGCGATAAGGGGCGGATCCGCCCAGCGGTCCGCCCCCCCCCTCACTCTAATCCCTGAAACACCAATCATAAACTAACAACTAACCCCGACAATGCCCTCAAACGCAATCATAACAATCCTGACAATCGTAGGCTACTTCCTGCTCCTGTTGGGTATATCATATTTCGCCTCGCGAAAAAGCGACAACTCGACATTCTTCACCGGAAACCGCAAAACCCCCTGGCCTCTGGTGGCATTCGCCATGATCGGCGCAGCAATCTCAGGCGTCACTTTCGTATCCGTCCCCGGAATGGTCGTCGCTAAAGGCTACGCCTACCTCCAGATGGTCCTCGGATTCATCGTCGGCTACTTCCTCATAGCAGTGGTCCTCGTGCCGATATTCTACAAACGTAACCTCATTTCAATCTACGGCTACCTCGAAGAACGATTCGGAGGAGCAACCTACCGCACCGGTGCATGGTTCTTCTTCGTCAGCAAAATGCTCGGCGCATCAGTCCGATTCCTGGTGGTCTGCGTGGTTCTGCAACTCGCAGTCTTCGAGCCGCTCCACCTTCCGTTCGAACTCAACGTAATCGTAACAATCGCCCTGATATGGCTCTACACCGTCCAAGGTGGAGTCAAAACCCTCATCTGGACCGACACCCTCAAAAGCTTCTGCCTCATAATGTCGGTTGTGCTTTGCATCTACTTCATCGCCGACAATCTTAACTTCTCATTCTCCGACATGTTCGACAAAGTGACATCACACAACACCGCCAAAATGTTCTTCTTCGACGATCCAAAAGCCGAAACCTACTTCTGGAAACAGTTCATCGCCGGTGTGTTCATGGCCATCGCGACAAACGGACTCGACCAGGACATGATGCAGCGCAACCTCGCTTGCAAGGACTCAAAGGAAAGCCAGAAAAACATGATCGTCAGCGGAGTGCTCCAATTCTTCGTCGTGGCCCTCTTCCTCATTCTCGGAACCATGCTCGTGATCTTCCTCGACACTAAAGGAATCGACCACCCCGAAAAATCCGACGGTATCTTCCAGATGGTCGCCTTCCACAATGAAATGCCGCTCGTTGTCGGAATCCTCTTCATCCTCGGACTCATCGCCGCTGCCTACTCAGCCGCCGGTTCCGCACTCACCTCTCTGACCACTTCGTTCACCGTCGACCTGCTCGGCGCACACAAAAAATATGAAGACAACAAACTCGCCCGAGTGCGCAAACTCGTCCACGTGGCAATGTCAGTCGCCATGGGACTCGTCATCATCGGATTCTACTATCTCAGCAACGACGACGCCATCAGCGCCGTCTACACCCTGGCATCCTACACCTACGGCCCCATCCTCGGCCTGTTCGTCTTCGGCCTGTTCTTCAGCAAACCGGTCCACGACAAATTCGTACCCCTGGTGTGCATCCTCGCTCCGGCAATATCATGGTGCATACAGTGGTGGCTCAACGACGCATTCGCCTATCGAACCAGCTTTGAACTGCTACTGATCAACGCCGCCGTAACCGTCATCGGGCTAATGCTGCTAACCATCGGAAAGAAACCCAACCACGCAAACCAGGCTTAAGCATTTCCCGTCATCGTCATGTCGAAAACGCAACTGCAGAGCGCCATTTGGCTCATGGACACCATCAGGAAATACCGGCGGATCACCCTCGCCGAAATTTCCCGACGCTGGCTCGACTCCCCAATATCGGAGGGGCGGAGGCTGCCGCGGCGCTCATTCCATAACTACCGTTTGGCCGCCGAAAAACTCTTCAACGTAACTATAGAGTGCGACACGACGACCTACGAATACTACATCCGTTGCGACGACAATGGCAAAGCGGGAAACTGGCTCCTGAACTCCTCGGCCGTGAACTCCGTGTTGACCGACGCCCGCGAGGTGGCCTCACGCATAATCTTCGAGGATGTCCCCTCAGCACGCGAGTTCCTCCATCAGGTGGTCGACGCGCTCAAGGCCAACCGCCAAATCAAGTTCACCTACCACTCCTACTCCCGTTTCGAACCAACCCCGGGAGTGGTGCTCGAACCTTACTTCCTGAAAATTTTCCGACAGCGTTGGTATGTCACCGGTCGAAACACACGTGAGAAAGCCATCAAAACCTACGCCCTCGACCGTATGTCGGACCTCGTGCTGCTCGACAACCAGTTCGACCTCCCCGACTATTTCAACGCCGAGCAGTTCTGCTCAAACACCTTCGGCGTAATTTTCAACCAGAGCCCCGTCCGTCAGGTGACAATCAAAGCCAACGCCCGCCAGGCAAAGTATCTCAGGGACTTGCCGCTCCACCCAACGCAGAAGGAGACGGTCAACAACGGGTTCTCTCTGTTCAACTACGAGCTGCGCATAACCCCCGACTTCGTCAGCGAAATCATTTCGCTCGGCGCAAGCGTCACTGTCATCGCCCCCGACGAACTAAAGGTCATGGTCAAAACACGCCTGCTCGAAACCCTGCGGAACTACGAGGAAGGCCCCACTACATAAGAATTCACCCTTGCCGTGGGCCTGATTCCCCCCACCCACATCACCGATTAAACAGCGGGAGGCGACACACAAATGTGTCTCCTCCCGCTCTTTTTCGGTGTCAGCCCGCATATAAAACAGGTTATTATGGAACAGGCATTAATTTATTAAAGCCATTTTATATCAGCATCTTCATAGTATGATTTGGCAATCTGATGCCCATTCCTTCGGGCTTCCTGCCTTAAGTCGCGCATGTCACGCTGAACTTTCCTGAAATTATTGATCATGCCGCTTATGGCCACCTGACTGTCTGCCGGGCTATACACATGGCCCGAAACCTCATTCCCTTTACTATCACGAAATGTTGTAGTGATGGAATTATAGATGCTTTCAGCCGTTCTGGCATAACGGTTGTAGGTTTCTTGATACCATTCGGCGCTCATTCCGCCATTGTCATTAGTCCCGCTTGAATAACCGCCATACATATTGGCATTGGGAACACTATTCGTTGTGTGGCCACCTGACGACCTCGCTTGACCTACATATGTGGAATTTCGTATGCCCGAAGGTTTTGCTACACGCTTATAGGCGTACACTTTATCATCCACTACAATATTCAGTCTCGACAAATCCGGTGTGAATTTATAGTCGCCTATGCCCCAGTATGTTGTGCCGTTGTAGATTTTATATTTTCCGTCAACGGCAAGCTTGAGATATGACTTATCATTTGTATAGCCTTGATAATCACTGTCATAACATCCATCTGCAGTGAATGTGATGAATATTCCTGATCCGGATGCTGCCTTAGGAGTCTTGTTGGTCACTATTTTTTGAAGTTCATAGTAATACGTTTTAGCATTCAAGAACTGAACTGATAGCAAGGCAAATAAAGCGAGGATAAGTCTTACGGACATACGCTGTTACTTTTTAATAAAATTCTTCCTCATCATCTTCATCCTCTGACCCGTCTACACGCTTTGAAACGGTCACCACGCCTGGCAAAAAGTTGGAGGTTGCGTTTGCGCGTGAAAAGTCTGAATTGAAAATATAGTAATTTCCTATCGGACCCATGGGACCTTGTTGCTGATACTTGTAGCGTCCATTAGCCGTGCTTATCAAATTATATATAAGAGGTGTTTGTCCGGCATAGCCATTGGCGTCGCTCACATAAAATCGGCTCATATTGTTTTGGAATGTGAAATATTGATACGTTGTGCCGGTCAATCTTGATTTAACACCATTTTGAACGCTCTCGATAGGCTTGAAACAATATGTTTGTGCTACTGCTGAAATTGCGCACGAGAAAAGTATGACAAGGGTCAGTGCAATAAATTTTCGCATAAGTGACGGTTGGGGGGTTATTAAATTGGTAGATTTATGTAAATTGCAATGGCAAAGATAATTAAAAAATTTATTTTGAGAAAACTATTCAGATTTTGCCACCTGTGCCACCTTCTTTTGGCTATAATTCGATTTTATTAGTATCGTAAAATTATCGATGTCCTTGCTGTAATAAATCGGTCGGAATTACCACCAACCCCTTAATATACCACCTCGAAAGTGGTATAATACAGCCTTAAAAGCCAATATATAGCTACAAGTGTGGAATTTTACCCTGTTATAGCTAAATGTCTATTATTTATTGCGCAGTGATAACAGTTCTATTTTCTGAATCCTCTACCATAGGAAATGGTATTCTTCGCATTGACAATCCAGCCTCTTTTCTTTCCTTCGGGCCGGGATATATACTTTTTGTCTGCCAACGTATTGATTTGTTTCTGTATCGCTGATCTGTTTATGCCAAGGGTCTTTGCCATGTTATCCAAAGTCATGTTTGGATCTGACAGTAACAGTGACAAAATTTTACCAGGAGTATCCGTTGAAAATTTAACTATCTCACCATCGTACCACCATGATAAATCCTTATCAGTGGAAACAAAAGATATATAGTCAGAAACATCACTAAACAATATCTTTTTCATATGTTCAACAAAGGGAACAATCGCATTATAATCAGCATGTGCTCCATCAGAAGGAACCGGGCCAACATTAGCGTCAGCCTGTGCAAGAGCTGTTAAATATGATGCTTTATTCTTTGTCTTGACTACCAACATCGGCCAACCGTGATGTTTCAATATAAAATTGACCAACAACCGGGCAATACGTCCGTTTCCGTCCTCAAAAGGATGTATTCGGATATACCTGTAATGAAAAATCGCAGCCAATTCAATAGGGCTATATTCATTTGAAGCAACAGCATCATTATACCACTGGACCAAATCTGACATCAACGCCGGAGTTTCCTCTGGGGTCGCATAATAGAACATAGTCCCTGCAGGAGTCTTGACAGAATTAGGTCGAGTCTTATAAATCCCGGCATGAACAGTATAACTCGTTATGACACCTGAGGGTGATTTTACAGGAACCTCGTAATCCTCCCTTAACATGACCTTATGAAGTTGCCTTATGAAGGCTTCTGTCAACGGCCTTCCGCTTAGAGCTTCATCAATCATCAGATTCAGGCATAGATTATGAGCCTTCATTTCCTCAAAATCTCTCATTGGAGCATTGCCAATTACTTCTCCAAAAAGAAGAAGTACCTCTGTCTGTCCATAAGTAAGGGTATTACCCTCAATATGGTTACTATTATAGTTAAAGTCAAGCATAAACTTGTTATGCAATCTCAGAGTGTCCATTTCTGACAAAGGTTGCATTGACTTCCATTGTTCTATTTTATTCTGAAGCTCCATTTTTATGTTCTTATTTATTTGCAAAGTTAATAAATTTACCACCTACATCCAAATTTACCACCAATCAGGTGGTAAATTTAATTCACATACCCTCATTTTTAACTTTGCGATAAAAAGCGTCATGATCATAGGCTATGCAAGAGCCACCGGCAAAAAGCACCCAAAAATACCTCAAAATTAGCCAAAAGTGTTAAATACTTTCATCAAAAAATGAACACGTGTTATATTTAAACATGCTCTAAGAAAACCGCACCTGAAAGTCCCAGAGACTTTCAAGTGCGGTTAAATCATTTGTCAGCTGTTATCAGTGGCAGCAGCCGTCACCGCATCCGCAGTCACCGTCGCCACATGAATCGTGGTCGCAGCCACAGCCGCAGCCCTGAGGTTTGAGTTCCTCGGGAGTGGCGTCGCGGACGGTCAGAACTTTACCTTTGAAACGAACGTCCTTGCCGGCCAGAGGATGATTGAAGTCCATGATCACATGTGTGGGAGTGACTTCTTTCACCAAGCCGTTGATGCGGAAGCCGTCGGCAGTCATCATAGGAACGATAGCTCCGGCTTTGATCACACTGTCGTCAAACTTGCCGTCTACAACAAAGATGTCGCGCTCGAGTTCGGCAACCTGCTCTTTGTCATATTCACCGAACGCTTCGGCAGCAGCTACCTTGACATCGAATTCGCCATCTTTCTCCAGGCCGTCGATAGCCTGCTCCAGAGGACGGATCATTCCCTGTGTCACACCGAAAATGAAACGTTCGGGATCCTGAATATCGGTCTGATGCACGAGGGTCTCAGTGCCGTCGGCATTAACTTGATAAAGGTCGTAACCTATTTCTACATATTTTCCGGGTTGAATTTTTTCCATTGTTATCTTTGTTTTAATTAATAATAATCTGTTTCTGTTGTCATGGGCAATCCGGATGGCCTACAGGTGTATCGCCTGGTCCGGTCCTCATTCCTCATTCATATATAACAAACATCGTGCCAATATGGTTGAAGATACAAAAAAGGTGCGCTCGGCCACTCTTTTTTAGAAAGCTAAGCACACCTTATTATATATGTATAGAATTGGAAACTCTTAGAAATTGTTTAAATTTATTTATCGCAGGATTTGAGAAGGATTGTCATTTAGATTATAAATCTATTGACAAGACTCTCAAAGACAAGATAAAATAAATTTTAAACAGTTTCTTAAAGCAGAATCTTGATGGCTTTTGACTCTCCGTCAACAACCACCTTGACAATCAGCAGTCCGCTGTTGCCACCTACTTCCACGCTTTCGGTCATGGTGCCGTTGGCAACCATCATGCCGCTCGCGTTGTAAACGTCAACGCTGTCAGCCACGAGACCAAGGTGGAGTGTGCCACCCTGAAGTGTCGGGCGAACGGCCGGTCCGTCAACAACTTCGGCCACGTCCGATGCATCGGCGTAATCCAGTTTGTAGGCCGCCAGGGCGTTGTTTGCCACATAGAGATAGATGTTGGCTGCCGGATGTGTGTCGTTGCTGTTGACAACTTTGGCCAGCGCTCCGTAGTCACCACCCACAGGGGTAACCGAACCAAAGCTCTTGGGTGTCATCTGCCACAGTGTGGTCAGGTTGCTGTAGTCGTAGGGCAGGTTTTTGCCGTAGTCGATGGTGTAGTTGATGCCGTCGGGGAAGTTGCTGTGGGGATAAACCAAAAAGCGCATGCCGTTGAATGTGAAGTAGGCGCCACCGTTAACCTGAACAGCTTTCTGCTCGGCGAAAGTCGATGACGGGGCACCGGTGCCGAGGGTGAAGTGGAGGAAAGGCATGTTGCTGCCATCGATGAACGCCTCGCTGGCGCTCTGGCTGTAAACGCGGGGGGCGGTGCCGGGATCCAAGCCCAGGGGGTAGGTTTTTGATTCCTTCACCTCACCGTTCAC
>JAXJVW010000020.1:0-28882 GCA_036308365.1 Muribaculaceae bacterium | reverse complement strand
TGATAAGTATTTTATAGTTTGGTACCTCTAAATTACTAAATATCATTGATATAACCAAAAGAATCGGCAACTTTTTCAAGCTGCCGATTCAACTTTTTTCAAGGCTTTCCTTATCCCGAACTCGCGTTAATATTCACCATAAGCATGATACTCTGCGTACCGCTTTCCCTGATATTCGTTTTATCGGTCGAGCCCGAACTGAAGGCTGGACAGGATATCGCACTGGCGGTCATACTGGCGGCGATTGCCTCGTTTTTAATTGCAATGATTGCCACTCCCAGAGAATCCAGGGAGGAGTATTCGGAGACGTCCCATACGGATGAGGCGGAACGGGCGCTTGAGGAACTTGAAAGAGAGTTGCTCAGTATATACACTTCGCTGAGTCAACAGTATGAGAAGATTTCGGACTTCCTTTATCTTTATCCCGAATACGCCGCACGGCTAAAAAATACGGAGCGGTATAAGGATTGGCGCGAGCGCCTATTGTTTTGGGCTGATGAAAATATAGAACGTCTTAAAGAATTTTATTTCGATGATGGGGAAGTATGCTATATCAACAAAGGCCTCAAACTCGTCAACCTCTATGAGAATCAAACTATGGAGCCAAATCCAGGAGCTATTGTCGTGTGCGAGGTATCATTAACGAAAAACCGGGTACCCGAAGACTATTTTGAACACGCCTTCAGTGTGTGGGAGGACGAAGACATTGATGACTCCGCCGGCAGCCGGCGGTCAGATTATACGGACGCATCTACCACCGGCATTGTCCTCGGCATCGGATTAGACACCGACCTGAGTCTGTCAGGTCACGACAGCTACCACAACGGGCACTGCTGCGATGGCGGCGACTGTGGCGGCCAATAATTTAAGGTGCGCATGAATCTTCGCCGGTCCTTTGGACGACGACGTAGGTATAATACCTTTGAGTTAAATATAATTTTGACGCAATGGCAAAACTTAGAAACTGTTTAAAATTTATTTTATCTTGTCTTTGAGAGTCTTGTCAATATATTTATAATCTTGATTCAGTCATTCAGGAGCCCCTAAACTCCTTCATCAAGATTAAAAATCTAAATGACAATCATTCTCAAATCCTGCGATAAATAAATTTAAACAGTTTCTAAGACTGATTAGTTCAGAGATTCCACGAACTCACGGAGAGCAGTGTTTTCGGGATCGATCTCAAGCATCTTACTGAAGTAGAGCTTGGCGTTTTCGTTGTCACCCTGTTTGAGGTAGAAGTTACCGATCTGGTTATATGCTGTGATATAATCCGCTTTTTTCTTGGTTTTGTTGTCGGGATTCTGATCGAGCAGGTCAACAACCTTGATGAATGCATCAACGGTTTCCTGATTGGCTACGTTGTTGTTTTTCACGAAAAGCATACGAGCCTTGGTCATCAGGATAGTGGAGTTGTCGGGCACTTTTTCGAGCACCTGGTCAACAATTGCGATAGCCTTGTCGATCACCTGCATCTTAGCAACTGAGTCGGTTTCGGTGGCGGCAACGTTCTGATAGCGGCGAGCGAGCATGAAGATGTCGTTTGTGGTGGCTTCGCCTTCGTCAACGAATTTCTGCTGAGCCTCGGCTGCTTCGCGATACATTTTAGCTTTTGTGTAAGCGCCTGAGAGGTCCTTGAGGAGTTCCTTGCGGTCGGGGGCTACAGCCACAGCGTTCTCGAACTGTTTAGCTGCGAGAGTGTCCTGGCCGAGCGCCTGATACACGTCGCCGAGGGTTGTGTAGTCGTTAGGAACGATTTTGCCTTTGGCTGCGGGGTTGTTGAGGAATTTTTCAGCGGCGGCCACGGCTTCCTGGTGTTTACCTAATTTTTCAAGGTTAAGGAACTGCATGCGCTGCATGTAGATGTTTCCGGGTTCTTCTGCGAGGATTTTGCCGGCGAGGTCATATGATTCCTGATATTTTTTACCGAAGTGGAGCAGAGCCACATAGCGGATTTCATCTTTTTTGAAGTGGTTGGGGTTCTCGATGTATTTGCCATACTGTTCGGCGGCGAGAGTCAGGCGGTCGCTTTCATAGTATTTTTCGGCGAGTTCGCGCTGAGCCAGTGCGGAGTTGGGCTGACGTGAGAGGAGGTCCTTGAGTTTGTCGATTGAGAACACGGGGTTAACGGTGAAATATGTGCGTGCATATTTCACGTAAGCCTCGGGATATTTAGTTTCGGGGTCGGCCTGCTGCGCCATTTCGTAGTAACCGGCAGCGTCGCCCACGTTGGCCTGAGCGAGCATGTCGCCTTCGAGGATGTAGATTGCAGGTTCGGGAGTTTTTTTGGCGAGTTTACGGGCGTCGGCCAAAGTTTTTTCAATATCCTTGGCATAAGCCACGGGATCGGCGTTATAGTAAGCGCGTGCTATTTCCACAAGGATCCTGGGGTCTTTTTTGTCGATCTGGCGGGCAGCTTTGAAGCAAGCCTCAGCTTCAGATTTATTACCGTTTTTGAGAGCTACGGCACCCTGTCCGACATAGTTGTTGGCGTTTTCAGCGTTGGCGGCCACACCTTTGTCGAAGTAAGCTTTAGCGTCGGCGGGTTTACCTTTCTGAAGTTCAATCATACCCAGATAGTAGAAAGCCTCAGCTTTGTCAGTAGCGGAGTCGTTGATTGTACGCTGCAGGATGATTTCCGCTTCTTCAGGCTGGTCAGCCCGGAAATATTCGATACCATCCTTGTATCCTTGCTGTGCTGATAAGCAAAAAGCAGAGCCTAAGAGAAATGAGAATAACAGTTTGAATTTCATACGTATAATGTTTTGATTATTTTAGGGATAATGATTAGCGTTGTCAGTTTACCTCGACCAGACGGGGGTGCACCAGCGCCGGGAGCACTCCGGTCATCTGGATTATTTTCTGTCCCTGATAGCCTGTCACGAATGAGAAGAATCCGTGGGCGGTGGTTCCGGGTACGGAGGCGCAGACCATATAGATTGAACGGTAGAGGGGATATTCACCGCTGTAGATATAGGCCTGGTAGGGTTTATAGAATTCCACTGATTCGGGATTTTTCTGCACTTTGAGCACCTTGACTCCACGGTCGAAATCGAGCGCTGTGGTGTCGGAGTTCTGTGAGGAGTTCACTCTGTCTTCAATCGACAGCTCAGCCGACTTGAGGTCAGAGGCGATCCAGCTGACGCCGATGACTCCGATGGCACCTTTATGTTGTTTCACACCTTCGAACACGGCGCGGTTCGATCCCTGGGCATAGACATTCTCGCCGAATGATTTGCCCATGAGCAGTGAGTCGCGCATGTAGGCTACGGTTGAGCTGCCCGCATCATCGAACAGCACTGATATTTTGCCGCTTTTGTTCGGCTCGATTTCGTTCCAGTCGGTCACTTCGCCTGAGAGGATTTCAGAGATTTCCTTGCGGGTTATTTTCTCGAGCGTGTTTTCGGGGTTGACAATCAGGGCAATGGCGTCGACGGCTATACGCTGGCAACGGGGATTGCGTTTTTTCCCTTTGAGGTAGTCCATCTCGTCCTTGGTGAGTTCACGCGAAATCACGGCCAGACGCGTTTTGAGCTGCAGCAACGAGTCCACGGCGGCGTTTTCCGAGATGTAGTAAGGGATGACCGACGCTTTTGGGTAGCAATACTCATAGACGTCGATTTCCTGATGCATGATGTTCTCGAACGAGTTGTCGCACATGACCGTGGTCATGCCGCTCGACGAGGTGTTACCGTCGCGTTCGGCATATTTTTTACACGATGTGGCGCACGCCACCAGTGCCACGGCCACCAATATGTTGATAAACAATTTTTTCATGATCTGTTGAAATTATTGGTAACGGAACTGTCTGACAGCTCTCCAGATACCATATATGAAGAAAGCGCCTCCGAGCAGATAGCGAATACAGTCGATCTGGATCACATCGGCGAAAAATTTGGTGAAGAGCAGCAGCGAACCCATCCCCACATAAATCAGTATCATGATCAATCCGAAGATAATCATCATCACACGTGGAGTCTTCTTATTGTTTGCGTTTTCTATTTCAGGCATTTTCTTATGATTTAATAGTTGAACATGTGTCACGTACATTTTTCTATCATAACACACGTGATTACGGAAGGGTTCACGTATTCAATCTGTAAAGTTAGTTTATTATTTTCAATATTTGAAAGTTTACGCCGGATAATTAAATGAAATTAACAATTAGCGAATTGTTTTGGGCCACATGCATTTTTTTCTGTCACCGTTGCCGAAAATTTCATATCTTTGCAGGATAAAACAAAAACCTAACGTAAAGATATGAACGTTGTTGACCGATTTTTAGAATATGTCAGGTTCGACACCCAGAGCGACGAACTGACCAACATGACCCCGTCGACTCCCGGACAGATGGAGTTCGCACGTTTTCTGAAGAACGAACTGGAGAAAATGGGTCTGAAAAATATCACCCTCGATGACTACGGCTATCTGATGGCCACACTCCCCTCAAACTGCGACAGGAAAGTGCCCACCGTGGGATTCATTGCCCATCTGGACACTTCGCCCGACATGTCGGGGCGCCATGTCAACCCCCGTATCGTCAAAGACTACGCCGGCGATGACATCACGCTCAACGCCGAAACCGGTGTGACCCTGTCGCCGACGCAGTTTCCCGAACTGCTCAAATACAAGGGGCAGGACCTGATTGTCACCGACGGCACGACACTGCTGGGGGCCGACGACAAGGCCGGCATCGCCGAGATAATCTCAGCTGTGGACTATCTGATGAAGCACCCCGAGATTGAGCATGGCGACATACGCATAGCCTTCAACCCCGACGAGGAGATTGGCCAGGGGGCGCACAAGTTCGATGTCAAGCTGTTCGGCGCCGACTGGGCCTACACCATGGATGGTGGGGAAATCGGCGAGCTGGAGTATGAGAACTTCAACGCCGCAGTGGCGCGCGTCACTTTCGAAGGACGCAACGTGCATCCCGGCTACGCCAAACACAAAATGATCAACTCGCTGCGCATAGCAACCCAGTTTGCCATCATGCTCCCCCGCTGGGAAACTCCCGAGCACACCGAGGACTATGAAGGATTCTACCATCTGGTGTCGATTGAAGGCACAGTGGAGAAGACCGTTCTCACCTACATTGTCCGCGACCACGACCGCGACCGTTTCGAACGCCGCAAGAAGGAGCTCGAACACCTCACCCGCAAAATCAACCATGAGTTCCCCGGATGCGCGTCGCTGGAACTCAAGGACCAGTATTACAACATGCGCGAGAAAATCGAGCCGGTGATGCACATCATCGACATCGCCAAGGAAGCGATGGAATGCGCCGGCGTCACTCCGGTGGTTGTGCCCATCAGAGGTGGCACGGACGGTGCGCAGCTCTCGTTCAAAGGTCTCCCCTGCCCCAACATCTTCGCCGGCGGATTGAACTTCCACGGCCGTTTCGAGTTCGTGCCCATCCCCTCGATGGAGAAGGCGACCCGTGTGATTGTCGAGATAGCGCGCCTGGTGGCCCAGCGATAACGGCGTGGGACAGAAAACGCTGATTGTCATCACCGGCCCCACCGGATCGGGAAAGACCTCCCTGGCCATAGCGCTGGCACAGGCACTGGGGTGCGACATCATCTCGGCCGACTCACGCCAGCTATTCCATGAAATACCCATAGGCACCGCCGCCCCCTCGGCCGAGGAACGGGCGGCGGCGCCCCATCATTTCGTTGGGACACTGAATTTGACCGACTACTACAGCGCCGCAATGTTTGAGCGCGATGTGATGGAGCTGCTGCCGCAATTGTGGTCGCGGGGCGACTATGTTGTCATGGCCGGTGGCTCAATGATGTATGTCGACGCTGTGGTCAACGGCATCGACGACATACCCACAGTGTCCGATGACAACCGCCGTCGGGCCATGGCCCTGTATGATCAGAAAGGGCTGCAGGGGCTGAGGCTCGAGCTGCTCGAACTCGACCCAGTCTACTACCGCGAGGTCGACCTCAACAACCACCGCAGACTCATCCATGCCATCGAAATCATCTACGAGAGCGGACGCCCCTACTCGGAGCTACGCACAGGTGAGAAAAAAGAGCGTGACTTCAGAATCCTCAAGTTTGCCATTGACCTACCCCGCGAAGAGTTGTTCGCACGGATCAACGCACGTGTCGACACTATGATTGAATCAGGCCTGGAACAGGAGGTGGCACGGGTGGTCCACTTACGCCACCTCAACTCGCTCAACACCGTAGGCTACAAGGAGTTGTTTGCCGTTATCGACGGCACCATGACCCGCCCGGAGGCGATTGCCCGCATAGGGAAAAACACCCGTGTCTACGCCAAGAAGCAGTTGACATGGCTCACACGCGACAGCTCGGTCAGATGGATCAAGCCGGGGTCCTCGGCCGTTGACGAGATTCTGCGTCAGGTCACGGCGGAGTAGCCCTTTAAGCGACCATATGTTTAGCTCCATAAAAAAATGCGCCCTCAGGCGCATTTTTTATTTGTCTCATTCATTGGGCCACCGTCCGGCGGCCCATAAACAATCAGAGTCGTGACCGTTACCAGATGATCACCTGCCGGTCAGCCGGGAGATACATTTTGTCGCCTTCCTTGATGCCGAAAGCCTCGAAGAAGGGAGTGATGTTGCGGAGCGACACGTTCACACGGTTTTCAGCCAGTGAGTGCACGTCGCCGATGGTCAGACGGCGGGCCTCCTCAGGACGGATGTTGTTGGCCCAGATGTTGGCATAGTTCATGTAGAACACCTGCATGGGGGTCAGGCCGTCGATGAGAGCGCTTTCAGAGTCAACGTCGACACCTTTCTTTTTCTGCGCGTTGAGGAACGCGGTGCGTGACACCCTCAGACCACCCTGGTCAGCGATGTTCTCACCGAGAGTGTACTGGCCGTTGGCATGCAGTCCGGGTTCGATTTCAACAGAGTCGAACTGGGCCACCAGACCCTGGGTCAGTTTGGTGAACGCTTCAAGGTCGGCGTCGGTCCACCAGTTAACCATGTTTCCGTCAGCGTCGAAGTTGCGGCCCTGGTCGTCAAATCCGTGGGTCATTTCGTGGCCGATCACAACACCGATACCACCGTAGTTCTCAGCATCGGAAGCTTCGGGATCGAAGAAAGGAGCCTGGAGGATAGCCGCCGGGAACACGATTTCGTTGGCCATGGGGTTATAGTAGGCGTTGACGGTTTGCGGAGTCATGCCCCATTCGGTTTTGTCAACCGGTTTGCCCCATTTTGAGTAGGTGTCGCGCTGATGCCACATGCTCACTTCGTGCATGTTGTCGTAGTAGCTCTTCGCGGGGTCGATAGCCATGCTGCTGTAGTCCTTCCACTTGTCGGGGTAGCCGATTTTCACAGTGAAGGCCGCGAGTTTTTTGCGGGCGTTGGCCTTGGTTTCATCGCTCATCCAAGTCAGCGAGTCAATGTGCTGGCCGAGGGCCACACGGAGATTCTCAACCAGGTCGAGCATCTGTTTTTTAGATGATTCGGGGAAATATTTCTCAACGTAGAGCTTGCCGATGGCTTCGCCTAAAGCACCTTCAGTTGCGGCAAGCGCACGTTTCCAGCGGGGACGCTGTTCCTTCACACCGCTTACCACTTTTGAGAACTCGAAGTTGGCGTCGGAGAAGTTGTCGCTCAGATAGGGAGCCGCCTGAGCCACGTATTTCCAGAGGTAATAGTCCTTGATTTCACGGTCGGGAAGGGTTGTGAGCAGGTCCACACCCTGTTTGACGGTGTTCATTTCAGTCACGATGACAGTGTCGGGCATAGTGATGTCCATTGTCTCCTTGAAGAAACGTCCCCAGTCAACACCGGGATACATTTCAGCGAGCTGAGCCGATGAGCGGGGGTTGTTCATCAGTTCGAGACGGCGGCTCTGTTCGCGTGTCCAGGTTGAGTCGGCCAGAGAAGTCTCGATTTTCAGCACGTTAGCAGCCACACGTTTGGCGTCGGCTTCAGCGAGACCGGCGTTCTGCATCTGAGTTTCAATCAGTTTGATGTAGGCGTTGCGAACGGTTGTGTTGTGTTCATCGTTGAGCAGATAGTAGTCACGGTCGCCCATGCCGAGAGAACCGCCGGAAACATACATGGCGTAGTTCTCGGAGTCATTGAGGTCCTCCATGGGGCCTGCTCCGAAGAACGGGCTCGCATAGTTTCCGTGCATCCACAGGAACAGGTCGGCCATACCTTCGTGGTCGGTACCATCGATTTTCTTGATTCCTTCCTGTATAGGAGCGGCGCCCTCATTGTTGCGACGCACAGAGTCCATCGCCTGGGTGTAGATTGTTGACACCATGAAAGCTTCGGTGCCTTCCTCGGGGTTGGTGTCAGCCAGTCCGAGCACTATTTCCTGCACACGTTTTTCGTTCTCGTCGTTAAGGATGTTGAACTGACCATAGCGGGAGTATTCGTCAGTGAGGGGGTGAGCCTTCATCCATCCCTGGTTGACATAGGTGTAGAAATCGTCGCCCGGTTTGACGGATTCGTCAACGTAGTCCTTGTTCAGGCTCTTAAGATGCTCAGGCTTTGTTGAGCATGACACCACGGCTCCGGCAGCGATGCACATGATAGCGAAATGAGATAATTTCATAATAATATTACTTTTTTAATCGGCGCAAAGTTACGAATTAAATTCCGAATAAAGTTGAAATTATGGAGCTAAATTCACAATTAACAATTTCCTGGGAAAAAGGATATAATTTTTCCGTCGGCAATACGATAGCTGCTTTTTGGTTGAAGTCATAGAGGGGACTACTTTATCTGTCGAATTTCATCATGAAACCATATCGTAAAGTTGGAGTTATCAATTACCAAAATTTTGTTTGTAGCCATTACTTCTTGTGGCATATTGAGAGAATAATATCCTTGTGGCATCGAGCCAAATCGTGATTTGTAAAACTTTTGAACTCGGTCGTCGCCTACGACTTTTATTAAAAGTGAGTCACCCGGTTGCAACAAACAAAGGTATGTCATCCCCAACAAGGCTGAATCCTCCACGGGTTGACCAAAGTGTATGTTTCCATCGGTCAACATGAATGCGAGTGACATGAAATATGAATCAGGAATGTACTCTCCAAGTGATTTCATAATGCTGTCCAACTTATTCTTTTCAGGCCGATGAATATATTGTCGGAATCTTCCCAACAGTTCTTTGGCGGGAATGGAGT
This sequence comes from Muribaculaceae bacterium, assembly GCA_036308365.1. Taxonomy (GTDB): domain Bacteria; phylum Bacteroidota; class Bacteroidia; order Bacteroidales; family Muribaculaceae; genus CAJUPY01. The sequence goes on along the minus strand of JAXJVW010000020.1, from coordinate 19,750 downwards.
CGTGCAGGTTCAATTGTTTTCGATCAACCCAAAACAAATAAGGTTTTGATGTGTCATTCCTCACCCTATAGCAAACAGTATCCTTTTCCGCACCCACCATTTCCGGTTTAAGAATCTGGGAATATGCATTATTTCCCAGTGCGCAGAGCAACAATATGGCGATTATTATAGCTTTCATTTCTTCATATTTTTGACAGTTGTATAACGCGAACGTTGGATCATTTGTAGGAGTTTCTCGTTTCGGTCTCCGGATCCATTGGGTCGGTCGTGAGATGCTCCCAGATGATCATTCTCGTTCAAAATATAAAGGAGCGCATGTCCATTTGCTTCATGACTGTAGACCTCCGCAGCTCCGGCCTTACTTAAACTGGAGTGTATTACTACATTTATCTTGTTGTTTATCGAATTTTGTTGGCCAATCCTATCTGGGAATAATGTATCTTAGTTGTGTGATTAGAGCGGAAACTCTACGATTTCATCTTCATCAACACCCAACATGAGATCAGGGTAGTAGTTCGGTGTAAGGAGTGTGAATATTGAATCCAATTTGAAAACTTCTTGTACAATATAATTATGATACAATCCTGATACCATGGAATTTACAAGGACAGTACTGTCAGTCAGGGCTAAAAAATCTTGTTTGCCATAATACTCCGCCAAACGAAGTGTCGGTCGATAAGTATAGCTTGCCGGATTCCAAAGTGAGATGTACACACTCCGCATATGACCATCAGTGGATTCATAAATTAAAAAGTCTAAGCCATTTACATGATATAAACCGTAAACAAATGAATAGTTTACTGCCCCATCTGGGTCATTGTTATTACGTATGGGATTTAAGTATTCGTAGGTAAATTTTTTTCCTACTTCAACTGATTCAAGTTTCTTAAGTTCCTCAAAATTGCGAGGTAAACTCTCTATTTTTCGAAATTCAAAATTGCTCTGTGAAGAGAGATTCGTTAATCCGGATAGTAACAGTAAGTTTACCATTATGAGTCGCAAAACCAAATTCTTCATCTGCATGTTTCCAATTCTTTAAAGTTTCTTAAATCAATCTTGCCTGACCTCAAATACTTATGTCCATTATTTTCTTCAATCCTATAGAGATGGATAAAATCCGGCTCATTTATCCAATAAGTAATTAAATTATATTCGAGGCCTGATGAAAGAATAAGCCTTAAGGATATGACATCTGCATTGGGATTTATTTGAGATAAATACACCTCATATGGATTAAATTCTTCTTTTGGGCTAACATCGACATAACTCTTAAATAGTAAATAGATTCTCCCTTCATTTACATACTTTCCCAAACAGTAATGTCTCCTTGAATATTGGTTGTAATCGATTGATTCATACTCAAATGGAAGTTTAAATCTGTTTTCATATACTTCTTCTGACAGATTGCTTTTCATGAACTCATCATCCACTTCAACCTCTTCCATTTGAGCGATTTCATATGGCGATGAAGGAAGTTTGTCCAACACTGGCATGGTCTGACTTTTTTGAGAGTACATCTCAAATATTGACAGAATAGATATGAACCATGTTATAAGTCTATATTTCATTTTTTTGCATTTTTTCTTACTTCAGAAAGAATATATCTTTTAGCTGTGGAATGATTCAACTTAGTATTATCATACCATACTTTATAATACCCATTCTTCAAGTACATTACATAAAATCTATTTTCACTTAGATCAGTAACTTTTGATATATCACTGGTTGCATTGTCGTAATATGAAAAGAAATTCTTCATCGAACCATCGTGAAAATCAAATCCCATCCCCACTATGTTGAGAAAATGATCTGTTGACGGATTATTATTCTTCGGTTTCTCCGCATTGTGATTTACACCGACCACCACCGAATGATTTGAAATTAACTCATTCACAATATATTCCGTACCCCGCTCAAAATCATACGTATTAGTAGATTTATTAAAGGTATCAATACGTTGATTTTGATTGTCTAAAGGAACGTTATTCTGCTTTTTAGATTTAACAAGGCAATCACCTGAATCTGCCCATGTCACTACCCGCCTTCCTTTTAACACATTCTCAACAGTCGGGAATAAGTCATTTCTCACTATAGCACTTTCAACGACTTCTATATATGCGTCTGTTTGACTATCAAAATGTACCTCACGCAGTTGGTTGAGTTGGTCTTTTGTAACTTGTAGCACTACATTATTGCCATCGTCAACATATACTTTTGTTTCTGTTTCCATACATACAAAATCTGTCAAACCAAGGGGATCAATTTTATTCACCGGATTACCTGAACAATAAAGGTAGGGTGAGTTCCATGGTGTCTTTTCCATCAGTGGGTCGGGATTATCGAAGCGGAGGAGTGTGGGGATTAGGCGACGGGCGTGGAAATCGTATTGGTTTTGGCCTGCGTCGCGGAGGCGTTCGTTGTCACTGAAAGTGAATGGGTGGACGGGCTCACGGAGGGGTTCGCCGTAGGGGTAGTAGTGGGTTTGCTGGAGGATGGTGCCAGAGTCGGTGACTATGGCGGTGTTGTTTCCTTGATGGTCGGTGATGTAGTGGCGGAATTTGCGGAGAGTGTAGTCGAAGTAGCCGCCGGGGGTGCGCTCGATGGTTGCTGTTCCGTCAACGAGGATTTGTCCGGAGCCTGTATAGAGGCGTGTGGTGGTTTCTCCTTGCGGAGTGGTGAGGGTTGTCGAGATGTGGTTCCCGAGGCCGTCCCAGAGTTCGGTCTGGAGTGTTCCATCATAGAAGTGGGTGGCTATGGGGTGGTTGTCGTTGTCGTATTCTATTGTCCGGATATTGCGCGACTGGTCTTTGACCAGTCGGCCGGCGCTATCATATCCGAGGGTGAAACGACCGTTTTGAGCCACCCCGGTCTGCCCCTCGAACGCAAGGGCGTTAGTGCGGGCATTGAGCGTGGTCAGCTGGTTTCCGGTGTAGGTCATCGTCAGAAGGTCGAGGTCGCCACAGTAGATTTGACCGTCGGCGGGTGGGTCAATTTCTCCTTGACGCGAGATAGCGAGGGGGTTCCCACGGAGGTCGTAGGTGTATGACGTAGTGAAGTCTCCGGGATAGTTTTGGTGGTCGAAGGTGGCCTCTATCAGTCGGTTGAGGTTGTCGTAGGTGTAGTCATAGCGACCGGTGTCCCATTCTTTTGCAGAGATGTTTCCGTTGAATGATGGATGGAGTGAGCCTGTGTTGTAATGAAGTTTTTCGGTGAGTGTGATGTTTGAAGGAAGTGTGGTTGTAGTTGAATTGAGCCAACCCTGCGGTGTGTAGCTGTAGGTGCGTGTAGTGTTTGGCCCATGGGTTGTTGTGGCTATTTGTCCAAGGGTATTATAGCTCGTTTTTATGGATGTGGTGTAGTCGGTGGAAAGAGATTCTTGTGGCGGACGGATGGTGATTCCGGGTGCCTTAGGGAGTGCGAATGAAATGGTCTCGGGTAGAAGTGTTTTGGTGATCTTTGTTTCTGTGGGACGTGAGGCTGAGTCGTATGTATAGTTCACGGTGGTGGTGCCAAGGGCTTCGGAGTCAGACTCATGTATTGTTGTGGTGATTTGTCCGGTGTAGTTGTAAATGTTTGTGGTGCGACCGGTGTTGAATCCTGTGGCGTAGCGTTGTATGATTTGACCGAGGTTATCGTAGTAGTAAACTTCGTAGCCTTGTCCGGTGTATGTTCCAGTGAGTAAACCTGCGGGGTTACAGGAGTTTAGGAATAATTCTAGATTGTTGGTTTTAGGTGATTTGAGTTTGAATTCTGAGGTGAGGAAGAGTGTATTGATGAATGAGTAGTTATCGTAGTACGAGGCGCATACTATTGTAGGGGATGTGTCGGGGAGATCGGGGAGTGAGTATCCGGCCAGTGGCCCACCGAGGGTGGTGTTGCGGATTGTTTGGGCATATTGTTGTGCTTGTTGACGTGATATAGTGCAGTCAAGGGTGAGTGTTTGTCGATTGAGTTTGTCGTAGGCGTATATTCGCCATTGGTCGGATGGGAGCGAGGCTGATTGTTGGGCTATAAGACGGTCGGCAGGGTCGTAGATGTAGTATATTTCACGTAATCCGGGGAGTTTTTTTGTGATTAGGCGTCCGCGGGAATCGTAGTCGTACCAGTAAGCGAGTTGTTGCATTTCTCTGTCGGAACGTGAGTGTGTTCCGGTGAGCCCGGGTGGAAGTATGTAGGCGAGGTCACCGTTGTCATTGTAGATGTAGTGTGTTGTGGCGCTACCCTGTGTGGTCTGTAAGGTTTGACCGCGGAGGTTTGTCCATGTGGTGGAGGTGTTGCCGTCTTCGTCGGTGGTGGATGTCACGGATAGTGTTGCTGCGGGGTGGTTTGTTGTGGTTTTTACGCCGTCAGAGGTTATGACGTAGAGCGGTGCGGAGGTAGCACCTGATGAGGCGTTGGTGTGATGCTGTTGACGGCGTGAGTGTATGGTTGGAGTATGCCATGGATCGCCGGCAGGAATTGTTTCGATCGGTAGAGCGCGTGGTGATTTTTCGTAGATGGTTTCTTCCCATGGGTAAGCTTGGGCGTACTGGTCGGAGGCTGCTTGTCGCAGGGTTTGAGGGTCGGGATTTTCGGAGGTGGCTACGGGAAGCCATTGACGACAGGGTCGACCCATGTTGTCGTATTCGGTAAGTGTGGAGAGGTATGATCCGTCGGGCTGTTCGGTTTGATTGATGTGGTTATGACCGAGAAGGTCAAAGTATGCGTAGGAGCGGATTGATGTAGCGGAGGATGTGTGTGTGGTGGTGAGGATATAGTTTCCACCGTAGCCTATATTGTAGTCGTATTGCTGCATTAGGCGGGAGTTGAATGAGCGTGATTTCAGGCGCGAATATTGGTCGTAGGTGAATGTTTCTGTCCCGCCGATGGGTGTTTTGAGTGATGTTACACCCACGAGTGGTGTCCATGTGGCATGGCTTACCATGAGTCCGTCGGCTACATTCATCTGTATTGGGTTGCCGAGTGAGTCGCGCATCCAGTGTGTGGTTACTCCTGTGGGGGTGGTCATGGAGGTAAGGTAGCCCCGCTGGTTGTAAGTGTAGGTGTTGTGCGACCATTTGTTGCCGTTGCGGTGTTGCCACACCCGGCGTGGATGCATGGTGGAGTCGGCTGGGTTAAATTCGAGCGAGTATCCCGCTGATGCTGAGCGGTATGTTTCGGTAACTGAGGTGGGAAGACCTGTAATGTTGCGCTGTGTCATTATGCGTTGTAGGTCGGGTTGCAGATCGGGGGTATAGCTGTAGTCGGTGCGAATGGAGTCAGTTCCGAGTGTTGTGACGGATGACTTCAGAAGTGATGTGCCGGGGATGTAGGTGTTACGCTCAGTGGTGGTTATGGTACCTTCGTTGAGATAGGAATGGTGTGTGACTGATTTCAGTTGCTCGGTGGCGAGGTGGAGGGTCCAGTCGGCAGCGTTAAACCAGAATCGGGCTTCTTGTGAGGGAGGGGCAGTGATGGGGGGAACGGATCGACGTGTGGATTGTAATTGCACTTGGTCGCCGGCGCCTATGATTCTATGTCCGTCGGAAAAGTCATGCGGGGGCAATATTTGTGGTATCAGGCCATAGTCGGGAGCATCGGTTCCGTCAATGACGGTGTGGGCGCGTCGTACTTTGAAGAAGGGCACTTGGGGTGAGGTGGGATGTTTCACCATACAGTAGTTGTATTCTTCATCTTCGACTTTGGTGTAGCGCAGGCCGTTGTAGCGATAAATGGTTTTCTTCACCATCTGAGGGCCTTTAGAGAAGGGTGTGTGAAGTGAGAATCCTTCGGCTGATACCATGCTGCCGGAATCGTCCATTTGGTTGCGTGGCGCTATCATTTTGAATTCGTACTCTATGCGTCCTTCTTCGTCGGTTTCGGTTACTTTGGAGTACCATATGGGGACGAGACCCGGTTGGTCGTCGAGGTATTTTGACTGATGGCTGACAATTATTCGTTCATCGACGCTGTAGGCATAGACTCCGGGAGTGGCGGAGCTACGTGTCAGGCATATGTAGTTGTGGTCAATGAATGTACCGAGGGTGGGTGCGGCTTCAATGTTTGCAAGTCCGTTGTTGTTTTCGCCATAGGTGTAGCGGCGTGTACGTGTGCCGAATGTACCGGTCTGTTTGATGGCTTTTACTCTGTTTCCGCCACCTTGAGTGAGTTCGACATCGTTGGAGATGAGCATTTTGGAACTCATGGGTGGTTGTGGTGCGTTGAATTTGTGGGGTTCATATTCCCAGCGTGTGACACCGCCGGTGGGGTGTGTCACTGATTGTAGCATTCGGGCTTTGGAGGCCTCGGCATCTACACTTCGGTTAGCTCCTTCCTGGATGAGTTTGCCGGGAAGGTCACGAAGTTCAATTTGCGGTGAAAGGTAGTATCCGTGTGAGTTTTTGTTGTCCTTACCATTATAGTAGCCCCACCAGTCGGAGGATGATTCATGGGCATTTGACGGGAGTGGATAGTATGTGAAACGGTGTGTGCCACCCCCGTCAATTTGCAAATTGCTAAGGAGTGTGGGATCGGTATGTCCGAGTGTGGCACTGAAAATAGTAGAATTGTCATTGGCTACTTTCAGCTCGTAGAGCATGGTGTAACGGTTGTTGTCAACAGTGGTTGTGGAGTAGTTGCATGTTAGCTTTCCACCTGGGAATTTTATGGATTTTAACGACTGCACGCGACTGGTGCCACGTTGTCGTGATTTCTGTCGTTCTCCTTTTTCGTAGAAGTCATAGATGAAGTTTTCGGCTACATTGTAGATGATGCTTCGGGGATTGATTATCAGTGAGTGTACAAGCGGAGTGAGGGTGCACCATTCAAATTCTATCATAGTCCCTGAACGGAGTTTAATGGACGTAAGCATCCAGTCGTTTTGGGCTATAGGGTCGCTATAGGCAGAACCGGGAGTGGCAAAATTGTAGCGGTTCCCTTGGGGATCAGTAACAATAATTGCACCCATGCCGTCAGTGGCTGTGATGCGATATTCGGAGTTGACGGGGGTGAGGAATTTACCATCTTTGTAAATGGCGGTAAGGGTGGCATCAAGTAGGTATATCGTAAAGATATCATATTGAGTGTCACGGTATTGTGAATTGTATCCAGTGGCGAAACGATCGTGAATACAGTAGTAGCCTCGGGAGTAGGCATCCTTAATATAGTCGGCACCTTTTGATGCTACGGATTGATAGAGGTCGTCGGGGCGTCCCATTATTTGGCGCGATATTCTCAGAGGGGGAGTCAGTGACCATCCGTGGCCTATCGGTTGTGGATCGTCGGTCATACGTATGCCGTTGCTATGATAGTTTAGCGATACCGGGATGTTGAACCCCTCCACGGAAATGGTGTAAAGCGGGATATTAAACTCACAGGCTCCGGTGAGAAGCGACGGCGACTCCATCATCACCTCACTTATGCCACGGGCCTGTGGGGTCTCGGGCCACGAGTTCTCCTCGGGACGCACGTTGGGTGCTTCAGCATGGATTTGTGGCCATGTGAGCATAAGCAACATTATGGAGAGAAAGTGTTTCATGCCTATATTATAAAACTGTGATTATGGCTTTACAATTCACCGGTGTTCCGGCTGAAACTGTTGCTACATATTGTCCCGGAGGTAGTGGGGGCAGTTGCTCATGAACCGTATTATCACCTGTGGTAATGAAAGTCGTTTCATAGGCTAAGTTACCTCTGATATCTGTTACGAAAAGTGATAACTGTAAGTCAGCAGAAAAGTCACCATGGATTGTGAGCGTGCCGTCGTGGAACGTTATGGTGCTATTGGCCAAAACTTTATCAACTGCATCACCTGAGAATTTCAGCTTACGGATCTCATCGCCTTCTATACAATATGTAACGGAATGATAGGATATGATATTAGTACTGTCTCCACGTGCTTCGGCTATGCTTAAAGCTACAGGGAGGGGATTTTCAGCAACGAACCACCGTATGCGTGTATCGGTGACATGTAATGGGGCAACACTATCGGTGATAAACCATTGATAATATTCTCGGGTCTCTGTTACGGCCATTGCATTAATCGTGTCATTCTCAGCGAGGGTAATCTTCACATTTTCTGGCATATAACTACGATAAGTACCCTTGTTGCCAATGCGATAATACCGGCAATATCTACCGGTGTCACTCTCGGCATATGCTCCACTTAGGATTGTATTGCCAAAAGCTGATGTGGGGATGGGTGCATTTGGCAATATCTTCATCAATCTACTTTCACTACCTAAAAAAAAAGTAGAATCACCTTCGAAAGCATACCACTGACGCACTCCGTCATAGTATTCAGCTACAAGAGAGTCGCCGTAGGAGCGGTAGACAGGACCGTCATCTACCAGGGTCTGCTCTGAAAAGTCCCATATTCCTCGTTGCGACTCCACGGGAGTCACACTGCATTTAAGTCTGGTATCCGTAAATCCCCATACGCCTGATGCCACGTTTAGAAGGAGAAATGCAATGACGGTTTGTCTCATGTTGCAAATATAATCACAAACGAAGTAAAATGCAAAAAATTTGCAAAAAAATCAATTAAAACAATGAACTCATTTAAACTTTCGGTAAAAAGTTTAAATGAATTCAATTATAAATGTGTGTTTTTCTTTTATTCACATTCTATATTATGACATTCAATTTCTATATTATGACATTCAATTATAAATTGAACTCATTTCACATCACACAATTCCATTTTCAATCTTAACCAAAGTTAAATTTAACCATAGTATTCTGCAATTATTTGGAATACACTGTTTTTTATGATTATCTTTGCAGACGAATGCTGAACTTTACCCCCATATTCCGTGCATATCTGCGTGGCATGGCCGCTGCGGAGTGCAATTCACTGACTAAAATCCGCCTCACCCAGCAACGTCAGTGGGAGTGGCTGATGGCCAACGGACTACGGACCCTCATGGGGAGTCAACACGGCTTCCGGGCCATCCGCGGCTACGATGATTATGCCCGTGAGGTGCCCGTGGTGGAATATCCCGCCATACGCCCGCTGGTGATGCGCATGGTCGACGGCGAACCCGACATTCTGTGGCCGGGAACCACACGACGTTTCGCCCAGTCGTCAGGCACGTCCGACGGCAAAAGCAAATACATTCCCCTGACCCGCGACTCGCTCCACCGGTGTCACTACCGCGGCGGCAGCTATGTGGTGGCGAAATACCTCGGGCTATATCCCGACAGCCGCATTTTCAGTGGCAAAGGGTTTATTCTCGGCGGCAGTTTCGCCAACTCCCTCAACCTGAAAGCGGGGGTGAAGGCAGGCGACCTCTCGGCCCATCTGATTGAGAACATCAACCCGCTGGTCAACCTGTTCAGGGTGCCGTCGCGCCAAACAGCGCTGATGGAAGACTGGGAACAGAAGCTGCCGCGGCTGGTTGAAGAGTCGATGCGGGCCGACGTGACAAACATCTCAGGGGTGCCCTCATGGTTCATGACCGTCATCAAAGAGGTGATACGCCGCGCCGGAGCCGCCACCATACATGACGTGTGGCCCAACCTCGAGGTATTTTTCCACGGTGGAATATCGTTTGAGCCCTACCGCTCCGAATACGCCCGCCTGACCGACCCTTCACGCATGCGCTATCTCGAGACCTACAATGCCAGCGAAGGGTTTTTCGCCGTGCAGACATCGCGCGAGCCGGGTCATGGAATGGAGATGCTGATGGACCTCGGCACATTCTACGAATTCATTCCGCTGGCTGAAATCGGCGAGCCCCATCCGAGGGCACTGCGCGCATGGGAGGTGGAGGAAGGTGAAATCTACGCCCTGGTGATGACATCGTGCAACGGTCTGTGGCGCTACATGCCCGGCGACACCGTCAAAGTGGTGTCGGCCGCTCCGCTGAAAATCACCATAGCCGGACGCACCCGCTCGTTCATCAACGCCTTCGGCGAAGAGCTGATGGTGTTCAACGCCGAGGAAGCCATGCGCCGCGTAACCGAAAAGCACCGGTGCCCGGTGGCCAACTTCACCGCCGCCCCGGTGTTTGCCGAAGGCGGACGCAAGGGTAGGCATGAATGGCTCATAGAATTTAACGAAGCCCCGGAAAACATCGACCGTTTCGCCGCCGACCTCGACCTGGCGCTCACGCAGGTCAACTCCGACTATCAGGCCAAACGCGCCGGGAACATATTCCTCGACCCCCTGACCATCGTCGTGGCCCAACCCGGACTGTTCAACCGCTGGCTGGCATCGACAGGCAAACTCGGCGGACAACGCAAAGTGCCGCGTCTGTGCAACGACCGGTCAATCATCAGCGACATGCTCAAAATGAATCATTGACCTTAAAACAGAATATTATCACATGAAACTGAAAACATTATTCACATCGCTGGCCATCACAGCCGCCTTGACGGCCTGGGCCGACACTCCGAAGTACATATTCTATTTCATCGGCGACGGAATGGGCATGGGACCCGTCATGGCCGCCGAAACCTACAACCGGGTGGTGTTAGGCAACGACACCCCAATACTGATGATGCAGTTTCCCGTTGCCGGAGCCTGCATGACCTATTCGGCCTCATCGCCCGTGACCGACTCCGCGGCCGCCGGCACCGCCCTGTCAACAGGCCACAAAACCAACAACAGCATGCTCGGCGTCACCCCTGACACCGTCGCTGTCTATTCCATGGCCGAAGTGCTCAAGGATAACGGCTACGGAATTGGCGTGGTCACCTCGGTGGCCCCCGACGACGCTACCCCGGGCGCTTTCTACGCACATGTTCCCAAGCGGAGTCAATACTACGACATTAACCGCCAGTTCCCCGAAAGCAAAGTCGACTTCCTGGCCGGCGCATCGCTCCGTGGCCTCAAAGACAAGAAGGGAAACCCCACCGACATCGCCGATATCTACAAAAAGAACAACATCCTGGTTGCCCGCGGGCATGACGAACTCACCGAGGCCGGCAATCTCCTTGACTATAACAAAGTGGTGTTCCTGGCCGGCAAACCATTCTCAAACAATGAGATAGGCTACACCATCGACTCCATTTCCGACGCCATGACCCTGCAGGACATGACAGAGGCCTGCCTGAGCTATCTCCAGAAAAAATCGCCCGAGAAATTCTTCATGATGGTTGAAGGCGGAAACATCGACCATGCGCTCCACGCCAACGACGGCGGTGCGGCCATAGTGGAAATCCTCAACTTCCAGAAATCAATTGAAATGGCATGGAACTTCATGCTCCAGCACCCCGACGAAACCCTCATTGTCATCACCGCCGACCACGACACCGGCGGCATGAGCGTGGGCAACAGCACCTTGCGCTATGCCATTGACTTCGCCCTGCTCGCCAACCAGAAAGTGTCGAAAGAAATGTTCTCGGAATATTGCAAACAACAGATGGCCGACGACAACTACTCATGGGCCGACATGGAAAAATACCTGACCGACAACTTCGGATTCTGGAACACCGTCAAACTCACCGACAAACAAACCGACGACCTCCGGCAGGAATTCACCAACACTTTCGAGCTGCGTAACTCCGAAGATAAAAAATCGCTCTACGCATCGTTCAACTCATTCGCGGCCAACGTGTTCAACCTTCTCAACGCTAACGCCGGAGTAGGCTTCACCACAACAAGCCACACAGGTAACCCCGTGCCGGTTTACGCCGCCGGCGCCGGTGCCGATCTGTTCAAGAACATGAACAATAACATTGAAATTCCCGTTAAGATACTTGACGCCGCCGGCTACAAGCTGAAAAATTAACCGATGACCGCGGCTGAAAAGTAATTCATCGTATATTCTAACTTCACATTAAGCGCTACATAATTTATGACACGCAAACTTCTGATCATCCTCTCCCTGATTCTCTCCGTGGCCTCAGTCCATGCCGAGCGTAAGACTGTCGACATCGACCTTAACCTCATCAAGGTGGGGATCACAGCTAATCCCGGACGCTACAACGATCTGGTCAACCGGTTCGTGTCCGGCGACACCACCCTCACCCTCAACGACATGGCCAACGTCTACTATGGCTACGCCTTCACTTCGGACTATGATCCCACCGACCACTACGCCGAACTGACCAAAGCCTACGACGACGGCAACTATGAAACCACATGGCAGCTGGCCAGCAAGGCGCTGAACTATAATCCCGTGTCGCTCGACCTGACCATCAAGGCCCTGGTGGCGGCAAACAACATTGACAACGCCGAGGCGCGCAAAATGATTCCGGTGCTCCAGAACCGCTACGGAATGATTTCAGAAATCATCCTTGAGTCAGGCGAAGGAATCTCGCCCGAATCACCTTTCATTGTGATTTGCGGCGACGACATCACCCGCATCATCCGCAATGTGATTGGTGCGGAATCGCTCCTGGGCAGCGCCACAATCAAGGATATCGACGCGATTAAGGTGACGCTCCCCGACGATGACCGTCAGCACATTCTCTATTTCGACAACAACCTCCAGCGCAAATTTGAACGCGAGAACCTCAAATGAGGTTTCTCACGCAGCGTTTCAGCACTCTCGATGAGTGTGAGTCTATAAAATAACCGCGGGACGTGGCAATTCATTTGCCGGCCCGCGGTTTTTGTTGTTTTTATTACTGTTTAAATTTAACAATTTCTCTCATCATAAAAAGAACACGTGTTAAATTTAAACACACTCTTATCAAATATCGGTCAGACAGTCGTCGAGCGCCCGCGTTATGGCCTCACGGTCCATTCCGCGGCCAATGAAAACTATTTTTTGCATCCGGTCGCCATATTCGGGGTCCCAGTCGCGGAGGAGTCCCGGCTCGGTGGCTTTGAGCTGCTCTATCTCCTCGGGAGATGCGGTGGCATACCATTGTCCACAGTTTGACAGCTTTTTCTGCACTCCGGCTTGCTCGAAAAGATAGCAAATCTCAGGCTCGTCATTGAAATAGCATATTCCTTTGGCTCGGATCACCTCGGCCGGCCACCGCTTCCCCACGAAGTAGTCAAACAATGCGGGGGAGAACGGCCGGCGGCGATAATACACGAATGTGCCTATGCCATATTCCTCAGCCTCTCCCTCGCCGTGATGGTGATGATGGTGGTGGCAATGACAGCCGGGGCCATGGTCGCATTCGTGGTCGTGGTGGTCGTGGTGATGATGTCCGCACTCATCATGGTCGTGGTCATGGTCGTGGTCATGCTCATGGTCATGCTCATGGTGATGATCTGTGCATCCGAGCTGTTGCTGCTCACGCTCTATTTCCGCCACCGGCTTCTCGATTTCCTTGATCCATCGCGCTCCCGTGGCCACTTTCTCGAAGTCAAACATGCGGGTGTTCAGAATCAGGTCGAAATCAATGTCAGCATAGTCAGTTTCCAGGATGCGCGCCGATGGCTGTAGCTCCCTGACGGTGGCCCTGACAACGGCGGCATCCTTTTCGGTCACCTCCGAAATTTTGTTGAGGACCACTATGTTGCAGAACTCAATCTGCTGAATGATAAGATTTTCAATATCCTCCTCACCCAGATTGCCCGAGGTCAGCGAGCGGCCGCTTTTGAACTCGCTCTGCAAACGGAGTGCGTCGACCACGGTCACGATGCAGTCCAACCGGGGTGTGCCAAAGCGGTTCACCACCGGTCCCATCCGCTTCATGGAGCATATGGTTTGTGCGATAGGCTCCGGCTCGCATATGCCGCTGGCCTCGATGACAATGTAGTCAAACCGGTCGCCCTCCATCAGGTCGACAATCTGCTCCACAAGGTCCATTTTCAACGTGCAGCAGATGCATCCGTTCTGCAATGCCACCAGGCTGTCGTCGGCCGACCCCACAATGCCGTCGCGGGCAATCAGGTCAGCGTCGATGTTCACCTCGCCTATATCATTGACAATCACCGCAAAACGCAGTCCGCGGCGATTGTTAAGCATTCGGTTTACAAGAGTGGTTTTTCCACTTCCAAGGTAGCCGGTGAGCAACAACACCGGCATTTCTCTGTTATTCTCCATAATTTCGATGAAAATTTCTGCAAATTTAATCACTTTTCAACCCGGGATAACCTGTTGTTTAAACTTTTTTTACTATCTTTGCAAAAGATTAGCAGAGGCCGATCCATAACGTCACAGACTCACACTAAACATTCCATATTATTAACTAAACCAACATTTTATGATGAAGAGACTTCTTCTCATTACCGGCACTCTCATGCTCATCTGCTTCAGCGGATTAGCAGCCGGTAACATTAATTGCGTGGGAACAGTGGTGGATGATCAGGAAGAACCGATCATCGGCGCGACAGTTTCTATTCCAGGAACCTCAATCGGTGTCTCAACCGACATTGACGGACGCTTCAACATCAGCGCCCCCGAAGGGTCAGACATCCAGATTGTCTACATCGGTTACAAAACCGTGAAACTCCCTGCCCATAAAGATATGGGCACCATAAAAATGGAAATCGAAGCTGAGATGCTTCAGGACGTCGTGGTTACACAATCAGTCGCAAAAACACGTCTGACTCCCGTGGCCCAGTCAGTGGTCAACTATGAAACCATCGACATCAAGCTCGGCAACCAGGAGCTTCCCGAAGTTCTCAAAACCACTCCCGGTGTGTGGACCACACGTGACGGCGGCGGCTTCGGCGACGCTAAAACAAACATGCGAGGCTTCAAGAGCCCCAACGTCGCAGTGATGATAAACGGTATACCCATCAACGACATGGAATGGGGCGGCGTTTACTGGAGCAACTGGGCCGGTCTGGGCGACGTGGCCTCAAACATCCAAACCCAGCGCGGCCTCGGTGCGACAATCGTGTCAACACCCTCGGTTGGTGGAACAATCAACATCACCACCCGCACCCTCGACGTTGAAAAGGGTGGATCCGTGTGGTACGGCATGGGTAATGATGGAATGAACAACTACGGTTTGAAGGTTTCAACCGGTTTGATGAAAAACGGCTGGGCCGTAACCGTGCTCGGCTCCCGCAAATGGGGCGACGGCTACATCCAGGGTACCCCCTTCAACTCCTACAACTATTTCGTCAATGTGTCAAAACGCATCAACGACAAACATCAGCTCGCTTTCACCGCATTCGGCGCTCCCCAAACCCACTACCAGCGTAACTCGGCCAACGGTTTGACCGTGGAAGGATGGCAGGATGTGAAAAACTACATGAACGGTGAGTCAATGTACCGCTACAACCCCACCTTCGGTTACGACAAGGACGGCAACTGGCGCAACTCCAGCAAAAACTTCTATCACAAACCTCAGATCATGCTCAAACATATTTGGCAGATCGACCCGACCCAGTCACTCTCAACCGGTGTCTACGCTTCGTTCGCATCAGGTGGCGGTAACTCAGGCCAAGGCTCAGGCCGCAACGGCTACTCCTACACCGACTGGTACGGAACTTCTTCCGACGGTATTCTCTCAACCAAGTTCCGCCGCGCCGACGGCACCTTTGACTATGCCGCTATCCAGGCAATCAACGCCGCCTCTCAAACAGGTTCGGAACTTATCATGACAAAGAGCAACAACTCACACAAATGGGTGGGACTGGTTTCCTCTTACAAAAAAGACATCAAACAGAAAAACGGTAACAAACTCGGCATCATCGGCGGTATCGACCTCCGCTACTACATCGGTGAACACAACAACGAAATCACCGACCTTTACGATGGCGCTTACTTCATCGACAGCAAATATCGCGCCTCGATGAACCCCGCAATCAACTCACGCGTCAACGATCCGTCATGGGTTTACGCCAAATTAGGAGTGGGCGACGTGATGTATCGCGACTACAACGGCTACACCCTCCAGGAAGGTGTTTATGCGCAGGGTGAATACACTATGCTCGACGGCGCGCTCAACCTCGTGCTCTCAGGTGCGCTCAACAACACCGCCTACTGGCGCCGCGACTTCTACTACTACGACAAGGACCACGAAAAATCTGAAACAGTGAACTTCTGGGGCGGAACAATCAAAGGTGGTGCCAACTACAACTTCGACAAGCACAACAACGCCTTCTTCAACGCCGGATTCATTTCACGCGCTCCTTTCTTCTCAGGCGGTGCGTTCCTCAACTCAACAAACTCAAACGCGGTCAACAAAAACGCCGTGAATGAAAAGGTTATGTCGTTTGAATTAGGCTACGGCTATCAGTCACGTCCGTTCGCGCTCACCGTCAACGCCTACTACACCCGCTGGATGGACCGCACCACAACCCGTGGCGGTGACATCTCCAAAGGTGAACTCGCCGGCCAACGCTTCTACTTCAACATGGAAGGTGTCGACGCGCGCCACATGGGTGTGGAAGTCAACGCCAACTGGGTTGCCACACGCTGGCTCAGCATCGACGCGATGATGTCGCTCGGCGACTGGCAGTGGGACAGCGACGCCAGCGGTTACTTCTACTCACAGATGGGTGTGCCCTTGACCGCCTCCATGACCCCCGCGTCAGGCATCGGAGCCCCCGACCATCTCCGCGCCACCTTGCTTCAGAAAGGTGTCAAAGTCGGCGGTTCGGCTCAGACAACCGGCGCCCTGTCGGCAACATTCCTCCCCTTCAAAGGTATGCGCATTGGCGCCGACTGGACCGTGAGCGCCCGCAACTACTCCGACTATCAGGTGTCATCAAGCGCCTATGAAAACGGCGGTGACATTCCCGTGGCCGATCCCTGGAGAATTCCCTGGGGACAGCAGCTCGACCTCAACGCCAGCTACCGTTTCAACATCGGCGGCGTGAAAGCCACCCTCTACGGCAACGTCTACAACCTGTTCAACTACAACTACGTGATGGATGCGTACACCTCCACCAACAAGACCGGAACATGGCAGAACGCTTACCGTGTGTTCTACTCATTCGGACGCACCTATTCAGTCCGTGTTCGCATTAACTTCTAATAAGGATTACAATTATGAAAAATATATTCAAATCGCTCCTGTTTGGCGCAGCCTGCGCAGTGGCTGTCACCGGTTGTGACGAGAACTCTTGGAACGACGACAACCTCGACGGTTTCAAAGATCCGGAAATCGACAACGTGCAGACCCTGACACGCGAGCTCACTTCATCTGACTACTCCGCCATTGCGAAAATGAAGGCCAACATCGCCATAGCCCAGAAACTCGACGCTGAGAACGGCGGCGGCGACAAATATCTCAACGCGCTGGCGGCTGTCAAAAACGGTTATTTCTCTGACCTGGCCACCGCCAAGGACTATCTCCCCGCGTTCCTCGACTCACTCCAGACCAACGCCTCGGCCGGCATGCTCGGGCTGAGCAACGGTTCACGAATGAAAGTGACCTACGCGACAACCGCGAATCTGCCCGATGAAGTGGCCGGCATCGCCGCCGCTGAGCAATACACTCTTTCAGAGGATGACTATTCTGAAATCATCTGGGAAGGGGAAGATGACTGGGTTGACGCTTTCACCCCCTCCAAACCCGTGGCCAAATACATGACCCGCATCCTCAACAACGCCATTGGCAAAGAGGAAGGCAAATATGCCATCGTGACCTACAACATCGCCCAGCAGGACCCCAACTTCGGAGGTTCAGACACCCCTGAACCCGAACCTTTCACCATGAGCTCGGTGCTCGGCTCAGCCAAAGCGGGCGACCAGGTTGACGTTGCAGGCGTGATCATGGCCATCGGCAACCAGGGCTTCTTCGTCAAGGACAACACCGGCGAGATGGCTGTCTACATCGGCTCTTCGTTCCAGTACAAGAACTACAAAGTGGGCGACCAGGTTAAGCTGACCGCCAACGTGTCATATCGCGCATCGAACGCCTACAATCAGCTCGCGCTGGTTTCAGGAACTGAAATCACCGTGGCCGGCAATCAGGCTGTCACTTATCCCACACCTGTCAAACTGACCGGTGCCGACCTCGATGCCCGCATAGCCCAGATGGTGACCCCCGACTACGTGACCACTCCCGTCTACGCCACCATCACCGGCACACTCAAGGCCGCTCTGGCTTCATCAGGCACTTACTATAACCTCAACATCAATGTCGACGGAGCGTCAAAAGCGATTGGTTCAGTGCTGTGGGGTTCAACCGAGCTGACCGAGAAAATGCTCCCCTTCGATGGCAAGGAGATTACAATCACCGGCTATCTGGTGTCAAAATCAAGCACCAAATATGTCAACTTCATCCTCACCGAGCTCAACGGCAACACCGTTTCGGCCGCATCAAAGCAGGTTGACTCACGCGCCGGAAGCATCAGCTTCGCCTCTGAGGCCGTGTCGAAAGTCTACACTTACTCAGGTGGGTCATGGGTGGTTCCCACAAATGTGACCATGCTCACCGACGCTGACTACGCGCTGATGGGTGTGACCGACCTCAACGCCACCAACCTCAACTTCTATCTCCCCATCTACCTGAAAGCCACTTTCCCCTACGCCAAGGCCGACGATGTTGAATACGTTGTTTACCGCTTCTATGACAGCGCGGCTAAGAAAACCATCTACAACTGCTCGGAATGCACTTTCGACGGCTCTGAATGGAATTTCTCAGCCTACCACACTGAAGTGGGTCAGTTCGTGCTCAACAACTACAAATGGGGCTATGATCCCAGCGTCACCATCACCCTCCCCGTAGGCCGAAATCTCGAACCCTCGATGTCATTCTATCAGACTTGCGTTGACTGGGTTTACGAGAACATCGACGTTCCCCAGTTCAACTCAACAAGCATCACCAGCGGCGTGGGCTACGTGACCACTTACGGCAACAACGACTACTACTGCGGTGCTTCGGCTTACCAGGGCAACATCGACCTGCGCGTCGCCTCAGCGCGCAAACAGTGTCCCACCGGTTGGGAAGGTTACACTGACGAAGAGGTGGTCGCAACCATGAAGAAACGTTTCGAGACTGAAGTTTGCCCCGCGGCACTCTCGAAACTTTACGCTGACGCGACACCGATTCCCGGAATCGACCTGTTCTACACCGTCAACTTCGGTGTGTACACCGGAACAAACGCTAATTACTCTATCGTTTACAAGGTTACCGGCAAAGGTCAGTTCGAGTTCGTTTCATGCACATGGAACACCGCTGAATAATCCCCCGGGCCACAACCCATAATGAAAGGTCGCTGTCGAAACTGACGGCGGCCTTTTTTATTGAAGTCGCATGTGAACCCCTCACGCAAATTCGAACAACCGGTCAAAACAATCCCGGGCTTCATCGCGGTGAAATGTTGCGATGAAGCCCGGGCTATATGATTATAAGTAACTGGTGAAAATTATTTTATACTAACCGGTGAACTTATTTCAGAGAGATTGACACACTGACCGGGAAACCGTCAGATCGAGAGACGGCGCAGAGTGTCGAGCAGCGTGCGGTTGATTGGTTTGTCGTTCTTGATGGCTTTGGTGAAGGGCACGTAGACAATCTCGTCGTTTTTGATTCCGATCATCACATTGCGCTGGTCATCGAGCAGGGCGTCGATGGCTGCCGCACCCATGCGTGAAGCCAGAATGCGGTCGTAGGCCGTGGGTGAACCACCGCGCTGCAGGTGGCCGAGGATTGACACACGCACGTCATAGCCGGGATATTCGTTTTTCACACGTTCGGCCAGTCCGGTTGCGCCACCGGTGATGGGGCTTTCGGCCACCAGCACAATCGATGAGTTCTTGCTTTTTCGGAAACCGTTCTGGATAAGTTCGGCCAACTGGTCGACCTCAGTGTAGATTTCGGGGATGATGGCCGCCTCGGCACCTGAAGCGATGGCACCGTTGAGAGCGAGGAATCCGGCGTCGCGACCCATCACCTCAATGAAGAAGAGGCGTTCGTGGCTTGTTGCGGTGTCACGGATTTTGTCGACACACTGCAT
>JAXJVW010000019.1:0-17054 GCA_036308365.1 Muribaculaceae bacterium | reverse complement strand
GTGTTTAAATTTAACTTTGGTTAAGATTGAGAGGATTTTGGGAGGGATTTTTGCAAGTTGAGGAAGGAACATAGCGAGCTATGTGACTGACGAAACTTGCAAAAAGCGCCCAAAAGACCTCAATATTAGCCAAAAGTGTTAAACTCGCTCATCAAAAAATGAACACGTGTTAAATTTAAACACACTCCTACACTTACTCATCATGAACATCTACACCAAACAACAGATTCTGGAGGAATTCCGCCTCCGACGCTACCTCGAGCCCGTGCGCACCGACTGTGTGATCCAACGCACCGACGGGGTTGACACATCGCGCAAGCTGATGATGGAAATCGACCAATGGTATGCCAACCTGCTGCGAACCGCTCCCCCCGAATGGCTCAAAACCGAGGAGATTGCCACCGACGTGACTCTCTCGGTGGTTTCCGGCACGGGGGCCGTGACGCTGACTCTACCCGCCGACGTGTGTCGGGTGGTGTCACTGACCATCGAGGGAAACGCCACCCCCATCACCCCCATTCTCCAGCCGTCGGAACATCTGATCCGACTGCAGCAGTCACCCTTCACCCGTGGCGGAAGGGTGTGTCCCGTGGCCTTTATGCCACATCCGGGGAGCATCACCCTGTTCGCCCACGACGCCAATGGCTACCCGCCAGAATTAGCGTCGGTCATCGCCGTCAGGCACGATCCCGAAATTTATCAATTCGATGATGCGGCATGGTCAACCGTGCCTCAGATAACAATCTAACCACAACCACCGATGATCAACAAAGCCTACACAACCTGGCTCAACTGTCAGGAAATACGAACCAAACGCAACCGTCTGAAAAACTACACCTACGGCAAGCAATGGGACGACATTGTGACCGACCCTGTGTCGGGTCAGCGATGCCGTGAACATGAGCTTGTGGAGAAAACCGGACGAAGCCCTATTACCAACAATGTCATCAGACAGCTCGTGAAAACTATCATTGGCAAGTTTCGCTCGGAGCGCGAACGTCCCACCGACAAGGAGCTGCAGCGAATCTACGACCGCAATCTGCTCGAGGAACTTGACTCACGTCTGCTCGAGGAGTTCCTGATTTCAGGCGTGGCCGTTCAGCGTGTCACCCGCGAATGCCGTCGGCCGGGTGTGATTGAGCGGTTCGTCGACAATGTCAATCCTGCCGATTTCTTTGTCAACTCCATCCGCGACCCGCGTGGCTGGGATGTGGAGATTATCGGCGAACTGCGCGACATGTCGTTTCAGGAGGTGGTGATGCGCTACGGACGCGGCGACAAACGTCTCATAGATCGTCTGCGCCACATCTACCGCGACCCCGGCGCTTCCTCCGTTTCGCCTCTCGGTTCTCCGGCGTCACACCATTTCTTTGAATCTCCAACCGGACGCTGCCGCGTGATCGAGGTGTGGACCCTCGAAATGAAACAGCTCGTGCGATGTCTCGACCCTGTGTCAAACCAATGCTACGAACTGCCGTCCAATCGCTCCGCCGAAATCGATCGTCTCAACTCAATCCGGTCAAAAGAGGGAAAGACCGGCATACGCACCCGTCTGGTTAATTTACCATCATGGTATTGCCGCACTTTTGCGCCCGACGGCACTCTCATCGACGAGCATCCGTCGACAGCGCCACATGGCGAGCATCCGTTCGTGGTCAAGCTCTATCCGCTGACCGACGGCGAAGTGCATCCGTTAGTGGAGGATGTCATTGACCAGCAACGCCACATCAACCGCCTCATAACCATGATCGACCACATCATGGGCGTCTCCGCAAAAGGGGTATTGCTGTTTCCCATGGAAGCCAAAATCGACCAGTTCACATGGAGCGACATCGGCCATCAATGGGGCAGCTGCGGCGGCATAATCCCCTACAAATCAACTGGAAACATCAAGGTACCCACCCAAATCACCTCGGCCGGAGCCGACGCGGGCGCATCACGGTTGGTTGAAATGCAAATGAAACTCGTTCAGGAAGTTACCGGTGTGAACGACGCCATCTCCGGCAAAAACATTGGCTCAGGCGTAGGGGTCGACCGCTACCAGCAACAGGTGAGAAACGCCACGGTGGCACTGTTCGACATCATGGAAACATTCAACTCACTCATGCGTCTGCGCGACAGCAAGATATTGCTCACATAGCCTCCGGATACAGCCTCTGACACATTCTCAGATTAACAGTTATTCACATAATGTTAATTTATTTTCACATATCTAAACCTAAAACTTGCCCACCACTCATTGTATCTTTGCAACACAAATGGTTATTTTACTATGAGAAAATCAGAAACACTACGGCGCGACACCGCCTTTATGAAAACATGCATGCAGACGGCAATTGAATTAGGCAGCGGAAAATACACACCCTCGGTGAAGCACATCGTGAAACTGAGCCTTCGCAAACCGGCACCATCCTACTTCGTCTCATTCGATCTGGCGAAGCGTAACCTCGAGAAGATCATAGCCTCGGGGGCTTCGTCGAGATCATCTCCCTCCCTTCGGATGAAAATGTGGTATGAAATGCTCCACAAACTGACCCTCCGAAACGGAATCAGCAGCGACGGCAAAATCAAACCTCACGTTTTGAGCGACATCGTGTTCCGTGGAAAACCATCCGCCTTTTTCATCTCTTATTCCTACGCCCTACGCCTTTATCACCAAATTTCAGCACAAACAAAAATTCTCAATCATGAACATCACAATCTCAATTGAATCAACCCTGAAGCAGGTCTACGCACTCTCGGCGCTCAACAGTTTCCTGACACAAAACGCCGACGCGGCAAAACCTTTTCTGTCATCCGACAACAAACAGGCCATGCTGCCCCTGCTCAACGAGGCTCTCAGCTTCGTGGCCGTCGACCTGATTCCACACATCGCCATCCTGACCCCGCCAAACCTTCTCGACGACATCATCGAAATTGACCTCCGGTGTCAGTCGCTACCCCAGGGAGCCGTCAACATTCTGGAATCAGCCCTGGCCATGCGCATGCTCCAGATAATCTATGCCCCCATATCCGACACAACCGCACGCAACTACGGCGACCTGGGCACCGCGGCCACACGCAATTTCCTGACATTGGTCAACAGCGAAAACGCCGGTTCGCCGCTCGTTTCCATCACCCCGAGCCTCCACTGACGCCCCGACGCGACCATTTCTTTGACCTCTTTTTATTAAAGCGTGTTAAATTACCCCACTTTCTTGCTTTATTTTTTGTATCTTTGCACTGGAATCCCCCGAGCCATTTCCGCCTGTGGGGATTCCTCTTGATTAATCGCATTAACATCCTAAGAATGAAGAATATACGCAACTTCTGCATCATAGCTCATATTGACCATGGTAAATCTACCCTGGCCGACCGTCTGCTCGAGTACACAAACACCATCTCCCAAAAAGATATGGAAGCACAAGTGCTCGACGACATGGACCTGGAACGCGAACGAGGAATAACCATCAAGAGCCACGCCATTCAAATGGAAACTATCCTCAACGGCGAAAAATATGTGCTCAACCTCATCGACACCCCGGGACACGTCGACTTCAGCTATGAGGTGTCACGATCAATCGCCGCTTGCGAAGGCGCGCTTCTTATCGTCGACGCTTCGCAGGGTATTCAGGCGCAGACAATCTCCAATCTCTACATGGCCATCGACAACGACCTGGAAATCATTCCGGTTATAAACAAGGTCGACCTCGACAGCGCTAAACCCGACGAGGTCGAGGACCAGATTGTCGACCTCCTGGGATGTGACCGTGCCGACATAATCAGGGCCAGCGGTAAAACCGGAATCGGTATCCCGGAAATAATCCAGGCCATCATTGAACGCGTCCCCGCGCCAACCGGCAACCCCGACGCCCCGCTCCAGGCATTGATTTTCGACTCCGTGTTCAACCCCTTCCGCGGAATCATAGCCTATTTCAAAATCATCAACGGAACAATACGCAAAAACGACTTCGTTAAATTCGTCGCAACCGGAAAGGAATATCACGCCGATGAAATCGGTGTGCTCAAACTCGACATGTCGCCCCGCGAGGAACTGTCGGCCGGAAACGTGGGCTACATAATCTCAGGCATCAAAACAAGCAAGGAGGTGAAGGTGGGCGACACAATCACCCACGTGGAAAATCCGTGCGACGACGCCATCGACGGATTCGAAGAAGTCAAGCCGATGGTGTTCGCCGGAGTATACCCCATTGAAACCGAGGACTTTGAAAACCTCAGGGCTTCGCTCGAGAAACTGCAGCTCAACGATGCCTCACTGACTTTCGCTCCGGAATCGTCGGCAGCCCTCGGATTCGGTTTCCGTTGCGGATTCCTCGGCTTGCTCCATATGGAAATCATCCAGGAACGCCTCAGCCGTGAATTCGACATGGAGGTGATAACAACCGTCCCCAACGTTTCCTATCAGGTCTACGACAAAAAAGGAAACATGACCGAGGTTCACAACCCCTCGGGACTCCCCGACATCACCCTGATCGACCACATCGAGGAACCCTACATCAGGGCGTCGGTCATAACTGCCGCCGAGTTCATCGGCCCGATTATGACCCTCTGTCTCAGCAAACGCGGCGAACTCGTCAAACAGGAATACATCTCCGGAAACCGAATGGAAATGATCTTTGACATGCCGCTGGGCGAAATCGTAATCGACTTCTACGACAAACTGAAATCCATCTCCAAAGGCTACGCTTCGTTTGACTACCATCTCCACGACTTCCGCGAAAGCAAACTCATTAAACTCGACATTCTGCTCAACGGCGAAAGTGTCGACGCTCTCTCAACACTGACCCACGTGGACAATGCCGTCAACTTCGGGCGCAGAATGTGCGAGAAACTCAAGGAACTCATCCCGCGCCAGCAGTTCGACATCGCCATCCAGGCTGCGATCGGGGCCAAAATCATAGCACGCGAAACAATCAAGGCAGTCCGGAAGGATGTGACCGCGAAATGCTACGGTGGTGACATTTCCCGTAAACGCAAACTGCTCGAAAAACAGAAAAAAGGTAAAAAACGAATGAAGCAGATCGGCTCGGTGGAAGTGCCTCAGAAGGCGTTCCTCGCTGTGCTCAAACTCGATTAGAACCTTACCCGCGAAAAAAACGTTATTAATCCACGGGATCATAAAACGTTTTACTCAATGAACATCACGCAACGCATATCCAATCTGATCGGCCGCATAAAGGTCTTGATCGCCTACTGCGCTTCGGGCGTATGGTCCGACACCCGCACCGGATGGCGTGTGAACATTGTGAAAACGCTAAACCTGTCGGTGCGCTCATTCCTCAGCAAGGATGTGCAGACGGCCGCTTGCGGAATGGCGTTCCGGACTCTGCTCGCAATCATTCCCGCACTGGCGTTGCTATTCGCCATAGGCCGTGGGTTCGGGTTTCTTTCGGTGATTCAAAACGCTCTCCTCAACGCTTTCCCTGCGCAGAAAACCGCCATCAGCCAAAGTTTCGTGTTCGTCGACTCCTATCTCAACCAATCATCGGAAGGGGTGTTTCTCGGCGTCGGCATAATAGTGCTGCTCTGGACACTGATCTCGCTGGTGTCGAACGTGGAAAGCTCGTTCAACAAAATCTGGGGCGTCAGGCAGGGACGAACAATCTGGCGGCAAGTCACCGACTACACAGCCATGTTCATGATCATCCCGGTGCTGATGATAGCATCTACCGGAATATCGGTGTTCATGTCGTCGTTTCTCCAGAAACTATTCCCGTTTGATTTCGTCACACCGCTGACGGCCACTCTCCTCGACATATCGGCATGGATTCTGACATGGCTCACTTTCACCGCCATATACATGCTCGTGCCGAACACCAAAGTCAAATTCACCAACGCCCTCATTGCCGGAGTGCTCGCCGGAACAGCTTTCGAACTGCTGCAATGGGTGTTCATATCAGGTCAGATCTACGTGTCGCAATACAATGCCATCTATGGCTCGGTAGCATTCCTGCCGCTGTTGATGATCTGGATGCAACTGGTGTGGGTCATTACTCTGGCGGGTGCCGTGATCTGTTTCTCGTCGCAGAACATTTTCCGCTACTCTTTCTCCAACCAACTAGCCGACGTGTCGCCCGACTACCGAACCAAAGTGATTCTGGCCGTGGCCGCTATCATTGCCCGCGACTATGTTGACCATGCCACACCTCGCGACGAAAACGCCATAGCAACAGCCTACAAACTCCCGTTGAGTCTCGTAGCCGACATAACCGACCAACTCATCAGGGCCGGGATAATCTACCGCACCATCCTCAACGAACGTAAACAGATAACCGGATTCGTGCCGGCCATCGACACAAACTCCCTGACTGCCGGTCTGATCATCCGACGGCTTCAGAACCTCGGCACGGCCAACTTCATCCCTGACTTCGCAACGGAATTCGCCACGGTCATCGACACCGTAAACCGTTGCACCGGCGTAGCCTACGACGAACTCGACAATATCCTTATCACAAACTTAAACATAAAAAATCAATGAAAAAACAAATTGCCACCAACAACGCCCCGGGCGCTATCGGTCCCTACAGCCAGGCTATCGACGCCGGCGCTTTCGTGTTCATCTCAGGTCAGATCCCCGTCAATCCCGCTAACGGTGAAATCCCCGAAGGTATAACTGCGCAGACCAACCAGTCAATAGCCAACATCAAAGCGATTCTCGCCGAAGCCGGCCTGACAATTGAAAACGTGGTTAAAACAACCGTGTTCCTACGCGACATGGCCGACTTCGTGCCCATGAACGAGGTCTACGCACAGCATTTCGTCGCTCCCTTCCCCGCACGTTCCGCCGTGGCTGTCCGCGAGCTCCCAAAACAGGTTCTCGTTGAAATAGAAGTCATCGCAACCCGCTGACACCCGATCTTTTGACTACGTGCGAGTCGGAAACACGTCCAACCGTTGAATCATACCCTCCGTCTCGCACCAATCATAATTCCTGACACTGGAGCCATCCCTCAGGCTTCAGTGTCACATTTTCAAACAAACCAACCTGATGGAAAACATCGAGACTCACCCCTGGGAACCGTTCATTCCGCAGGACCCCACCATACTCATCATGGGCACTTTCCCTCCCGGAAACCACCGTTGGAGCATGGATTTCTACTACCCGAACCGAACAAACGACTTCTGGTACATGATGGGCCTCATATATTTCAATGACCCCAAGGCGCTGATCACTCCCGGCACCAACAGCTTCAATCTGCAGGAAATCAAGAATCTGCTTCGCCGCGAAGGTATCGCCATGAGCGACACGGCCCTCCGCGTGAAACGGCTGAAAAACAA
Source organism: Muribaculaceae bacterium (assembly GCA_036308365.1). Lineage (GTDB taxonomy): Bacteria > Bacteroidota > Bacteroidia > Bacteroidales > Muribaculaceae > CAJUPY01. The sequence goes on along the minus strand of JAXJVW010000019.1, from coordinate 9,776 downwards.
CGCCTCCGACAAGTTTCTCGAAATCACGGAACCACGCGACATCATCGAACTGCTGAAAAAAATGCCACGATGCCGCGACATCATAACCACCGGCGAAAAAGCCACAGCCATTGCCGCCGCGCAGCTCAACGTCGCTCCCCCTCCAATGGGTGGCTCCGTAACCTCTCAATCCGGGATTACCCTGTGGCGATGTCCATCAACCTCAAGAGCCTACCCGCTCCCGCTGGATAAAAAAGCGGAGTACTACTCAATCCCGTTGCTAAAACACAACCGGACTTGCGATGAACAATCCATTTGACTACACCCCCGACAAGCTCTGCAACCGGGCTTTCTATGAGCTTATTGAATATATCGACTCTCTCAAACTGAGCGACGACCCCGTCGACATCAACTTCATCCGCGAACTGAAGGCCGGAAAGATGATCGGGGTGATGATCGCCATCGACAAAGCTGGCGAACAGCACTCTCTTTGGGCTTTCTCCGGACAGGTGGGCAACGCCGGATTCTACCATCCCCGATTTGTGGAGCCGGTGTTCGACTATCTGCAGCCCGATGGCCACTTCAAAACCCATGAAGCCGACATCTCCAGACAAAACACCCTGATTCAACAGTTTGAAAACGAAACACTCGCTCAGCTGACTACGCTCCATGAGCGGACACGGCGGTCGCTCCAAAACCGTATCGACGAATTCAAATCGGAGTGCCGCAGGTCAAAAGCAAACCGTGACGCTCTCCGCAAACAGGGCAACACCAACCCTGCGCTCATCGATGAACTGACACGCCAAAGCCAGTTTGAAAAGGCCGAGCTCCACCGGATGAAAGTCAAAATGGCACAGTCGCTCGAGCCCTATGCCGCACGTCTGGAGGCGGCACGCACCGAACTGCTCGCCATGAAACTAAAACGCCGCAACTGCTCCGAAGCGTTGCAACAATGGCTGTTCTCGAATTTCATGCTCCTCAACGCCGAGGGTGAATGTAAATCCGTCAGCGAAATCTTTGCCGCAACACCCATGAAAATTCCTCCATCAGGATCCGGCGAATGCTGTGCCCCGAAACTGCTGCAGGCGGCTTACCGGCGCGGATGGAAGCCTGTGGCTATGGCCGAATACTGGTATGGCGAACCGAAGCAGGGCGAACTGCGTGTTCATGGGCAGCACTACCCCGCATGCCGTGGCAAATGCCGACCGTTGCTGCAATGGATGCTTCGCGGTTTGGACATCACTCCACCACTCGACAGCGCGATGATCCCCACGCCCACGCATCAACCGGTCATAATCTTTGAAAACCAATGGTTTTGCGTCGTCGACAAACCGGCCGGAATGCTCTCCGTGCCGGGAAAAAGCGAGGAAATCTCGGTTCAGCAATGGCTCATGGATAAATATGGACCGCACAGGAAAATCAGAATGGCCCACCGTCTCGACCAGGACACCTCCGGCCTGATCATAGCCACCTTCGGCAACTCCCCCTACATAATTATGCAGGAGCTTTTCGCCACACGAAAAGTCGACAAAACCTATCTGGCCGACCTGAATGGGGACTACCTCTCGCTCGGGGTGCCACAAAAAGGGGAGATCAGTCTTCCACTCGCTCCCGACTGGCTCGACCGCCCGCGTCAGAAGGTCGACTTCGACAACGGTAAACCTGCCATAACATCCTACCGCTTCAACAGCGTCGGCCGTGCCACCAGCCGCATAACGTTCAAACCGTTGACCGGACGCACCCATCAGCTACGGGTGCACGCGGCCTCATCGCTCGGATTGAACATGCCGATCGTTGGCGACCGCATCTACGGCATCCGCTCCCGCAGGCTCCATCTCCACGCCCACCGCCTGGAATTCACATTCCCCATCGACGGGCAGCACTACTGCTTCGAATCGCCCGCCCCGTTCTGACCCACACAGAAAAGGTCCACCGGCATCATCATCACCGGTGAACCCTTATTTATATTTCTGAGTCAGTCCGAAAAATCAAAGATTGGGATTGATTTTGCTCCATTCAGCGATAGGAGGCATCACACCCATGGCGATAACCTCGTCACGGAGCTTGCACAGATGGCCGTAGCTCTTGCGCAACTCAGCCTGTTCCTCAGGAGTACCCTCAACAATGCGGGCCTTCACCCCGTCGGCCGTGATGGTTGTTTCGGCGGCCATCATGATATGGTTGAACTCACCGCTGTTGACATACACTCCGGCCGGCCAGCGGAAAGGCTCTCCACCCATGGCGGCCCTGATCATCTCGATCGACAGGTAAGCCGGACTTTGGAATGAGCTTCGTCCGCGCAGGTCGATGATGTTTTTACCACCCTGAACCACACGCTGTCTGATTCCCTCCCACTGCTCAACGGGGAGTTTCTCTGTGCCGATCATTCCGATAAGTTTCTCACCACCCACCGTGGCCGTCGATGCGAACACCGCCATCTGCTCACCATGTCCGCCGTAAGTGCGGCAATTGACAACCTCATCAGGGGCGATGCGGAAATATTTGGCGAGCTCATTGCGCAGACGGGTTGAGTCAAGCGCCGCGAGCGTAGTCACCTGCGAGGGTTTAAGCCCTGAATAGAGCAGCGTGATCAATCCGGTGATGTCGGCCGGATTGAATATGACAACCACATGCTTCACATCCGGGCAATAGCGTTTCACATTCTTGCCGAATTCCTCGGCTATCGCGGCGTTTCCCTTCAACAGGTCCTCACGTGTCATGCCGGCCTTACGGGCGGCGCCACCTGAGTTGACAATATACGCGGCACCCCTCAGCGCCTCCTCAATGTCCGACGTGAAGGTCAGATTCAACCCCTCGAAACCGCATTGCAGCAACTCCTCGGCAACACCCTCCAAACCGGGCGCGTAAGGGTCATACAGACAAATGTTTGGAGTCAGGCCCATCATTATGGCTGTCTGAGCCATGTTTGAACCAATCATGCCGGCCGCGCCGACTATCACGAGTTTATCATCACTTAAGTACTTCATATGTATATTTTAGATTAACAATTTGAAGATAAACAACCTGGAGCCCAAAATGTTTTATAAGATGGAGGCTTATTCCGAATCGATAGCGCGGGCATACTCCTCAGGCAACCTCACATTGTAGTAATGGCCGACCTCCGCGAACAGTCCGGCTACGTCACCATCGGCAACGCCAAACCGTTCCACACCCATCCGGGTGACATAAAATGTGTTCTGATCCCACTCATAGGCCAGGCCGGTAAGCCTGTCCACCTGCGGCTTTATCCCCTCCAATCCGCTGTCAGTCACCACCAAGGCATAGCACCGGCCATGAAGTCCCGCGCCCGAGAGACCCTCGCCATAGCGCGACACAATCCCGGCCAGCTCAACATTCAAAGGCGCCCCGTCGCCATCACTCCAATAAACCACAATGTCATCCCGACCGATGACACTCAATCGCTCCGGCGTAAAACTTCTTTCCATAGCTCAATTCCTCTTTTTTTTTACAAATATAACACATTGCCCACAACATTGATTAATCCCGACATTGAAATTTACATTGCATCATAATAACTTAAGAAACTGTTCAAATTTATTTCCTGTTCCACCATTTGAAAAGTCAGACAAGGAAAATTTCGTCAAAATATTAAGTTAGCAGTTTTGAAACCAATTCTTTCAAAGTAGCCTGCAACCTTTTTAGGAGTCGCTACGTCTATGGATAAAGCATGCTTGACTGATCAAAACCATGTGAGTGTCGACCGTGGTCACACTCTGGAATAACGAACAATCAACCAAGAATTATCCTAAGATGAAAAAAATATCAGCACCGGCTATAATCGTGATGGCGTCGTTTGGCGCCTTCGCGCAGCAACAGGCCGACACCATTGCGGGCAAAAATCTGGAGGAGGTGGTCATAGAAGCCCCGAAGGTGATCCGGAAGTCCGACATGGATATGTACATACCCTCGGAAAGCGCACTGGCCAATTCCAAAAATGGAGTGCAGCTGCTCAATAATCTGATGATACCCTCGCTGTCGGTCAACGAGGTTATGGGCTCAATCAAGGCAGCCGGAGAATCGGTGCAGATTCGCATCAATGGCCGGGAATCTACGGTTGACCAACTGCGGGCTCTGCTTCCGGAAACCATAAAAAGGGTGGAATGGATCGATAATCCGGGGCTACGCTATGGCGATGCGACCTATGTGTTGAACGTGGTGGTGACCAACCCCACGGTCGGCGGTTCGCTTATGACACAGGGGATGCAGGCCCTGAACACCGCTTTCGGTCGCTACATGGCCGACGTCAAGCTTAATTCGGGCCTCTCGCAGTGGAATGTCGGCGTAAACTATAAACTCACCAACCGAATAAAGGCACACCGTGATTACACCGAGACTTTCACCTTCACCGATGGCTCCACGTTGAAACGTGACGAGACACCCACCGGTGGTCATGTGACCAACAACTTCGGCAACATATGGGGTTCGTATAGCTACGTCAAGCCTGACACCACCGTGTTCATGGTGGATATGTGGGTTTCAAAAAAAGATGACGAGACACTCTACAACGGTTCGCTCGATCTGAGCGACGGAAGCGACGACATTTCGCTGAGTGATCACCAGGGGTGCGACGGTGTCACACCGCAACTGTCGCTCTATCTGGAACAACATCTGAGAAACAAGCAGATGATTGTGGTCAACGCAGGGGCGACGTTCTACACAGGTAAAACATTCTCCGACTACATTGAGCGGAGCCACGACAGCTCAACGGCTCTCAACGACATACGCACCCGCATCAAGGATTCAAACCAGGCATACGTAGCCGAGGCTGACTACATCAAGCAATGGAGCATGTCGAAGTTCACGGCGGGTGCCAACTTCAAAGCCAACCGCAACCGCTCGCGCTATGATAACCTCGGCGGTGAGATATTCCATCAGAGTCAGGACCGCCTCTACATCTTCTCAGAATATTTCCAACGGATGGGCAAATGGAGCGCCACAGCCGGAATCGGAGTGCAATACACCTCGTTTCGTCTGCAAGAGTCGGGCCGGGGCAATGATTCATGGAATCTCCGGCCGAAAGCCTCGCTGACATTCCGCCCGACCTCGGTCAGCAGCTTCAGGCTCGACTTCAGTTCATGGCAGTCAACCCCCTCGCTGTCAGAGACCAATGTTGTTCCCCAGCAGCTCGACGGATTCCAGTGGAGCGTGGGTAATCCGGAATTGAAAACCTCCAATTCCTACAGACTTAATCTGCGCTACAGCCTCAACACCCGCCGTTTCAACGGGTCGGCCGGGGTGCGTGCCTTCACCTCACCCGATGCCATCACCCCGATAATGCGATGGGAGGAGAACCGTCTGGTGACCACCTATGAGAACAGCCGGGGATTGAGCAGCCTGACATTCTATGTCGCTCCCTATGTCGATGTAATTCCTCAGTGGGTCAACTTCAGCGGCTACCTGCAATACAGAATGGACCGGATGCGTGGCACCGACTACACCCACACCAACTACAACTGGAGCGGTTCGGCATCCCTCAACATCACCCACCGGGGATTCACCCTTTCGGCACAATACTCGCACGCACAGAGCAGTCTGTGGGGCGAAAAACTGTCGTGGGGCGAGAACTTCAACATCATAACCATGAGCTACAACCACAAAAGCTGGCAATTCTCAGGGGGTGTGTTCATGCCTTTCGGCCGCTATGACCAAGGGTCGAAGTCAATCAGCAAATGGAACCGCAACGAGCAGCACATGCGCATCGACATGCGTATGCCATTCGTGCAGGTGAGCTACAACCTGCAGTGGGGCCGGCAGAAGCAGGAGGCCCGCAAAATCATTGACTCCGACGCCAGCGTTGACCACTCCACCACCAACAGCCGATGAGCCTTCCGTGGTGGGCGGTGTGTCAGCTTCGGGAGCATCAGCAGTCAACAATAATCAGTCCGGTGTCGTTATATTTCCGAGACATACATAATAATATATGAAGAAAAAACTAATGACACTGCTGTTTGCTGCCGGAGTGGCGCTCAACTCATGGGCTTTCATTGACTCCTACACAATCAAGCGCGAGCAACTGCCTGAGACGGCTCAGGAGATGCTGCAAGAGCATTTCCCGAAAGCCAAAGTTTCCAATATCAAGATAGACAGGCATTTGCTGAAGAAGACCGACTACGACGTTAAACTCACCGACGGCACCGTTATCGAGTTCTCGAGCTCCGGAAAATGGACCTCGGTGCAGCGGAAACGGAAGGCCGTTCCCGAGGCGCTGATTCCCAAGAGCATACGTAAGTACATGGCTAACAAGCACTCCGACAGCAAAGTGACCGGTTTGACAAAAAAACCGACCTTCTATTTCATTGACATTGATGATGGACGGCGGTTGAAATTCAATCTGACCGGTCAGTTCAAAGGCTTCGTTGATTCAAGTGAGGCCGACAACGAATGAAAGCGGATCCGCCACTGCGGCGGGTCCCTTTCTTTTTTCATTTATAGGCTCAGCGTCAACAGATTAGGTTCCGTCAGGGGATAGCGAGGAACGACGCTGTGTTGTGGATTATCAGTTCGGGAGTAATTTCGGGTGGAAACGATTCAATGATCCTGGTGATTGCCATGGGAGATTCGTCGGTTTCGGCCAGAATCAAGTGGCGCGGGATGGCGAGAATGGAGTCGGGATTAAACCGTTGGCCAAACGACAGGTAAATCCCCTGCCCCGTCAGTTGGCATGCCTGGGCAGGGTTCCCTCTGAATCCGTGAATGGCCCATGGCTGCACCGGCCGTAGCCGTTTACGCAGAGCCAGAATCATGTGGGCGGCCCTGACCGAGTGGATTATCAACGGCTTGTGCAGCCGCTCGCTGAGCTCAATCTGTCGGCTGAACAGTTCGGTTTGGGTGGTCAGGGGCAAAGATGTCAGGGTGTCGATTCCCGCCTCACCTATAGCCACCACACGTGGATTGAAGGTTGCAATCCGTTCTATTTCAGTGATTTGCAGGTCAATGTCGGCTTCAGAGCCCCACCAAGGATGCACGCCCACCGACAGCAGACCGTCGCCTTGAGGCAACGGCTGACCAACGGAGAATGAGGTCACGGCGTCAAGCGGAGCCGTGGCACCGTGGTGATGGTTGTCGATGACAGGTGTCATGGTCATGATTATGGAACCGGGTCATAGCCCGAGCCACCCCAGGGGTTGCAACGGCAAATGCGTTTAACGGCGAGCCACGAGCCTTTTAGCGGACCATGTTTGCGGATCGCCTCGATGGCATACTGGCTGCATGTAGGGGTGAAACGGCAAGCCGGGGGATAGAGGGGCGAGATGCAAGCCCTATAGAAATATATAGGCAGAATCAGCAGGAATGAGATTGCTTTTCGGAGATTTTTGACAAGCATCGTTTGGTGGCGCGTTCAATGGTTGAATAAGGGAGGAGTTTGTCAGCCACATAAATGAAGGCAATGTCCAGAGGTTGCTGAAGCGCGCCTATCAGTTCGGCATGGTTGAGACGGTAGGCCTCGCGAATGCGCCGGCGCATTTTGACACGGTCGACGGCATGCCTGAGCTTACGTTTAGGAACGGAGATGAAGAATTTGGGGGTCGTAGGGTGGGCCTTCCTCGCGGGATTGACACGCCACACGACCCTCAGTGGGAAATTCAGGGCCGCTGAAGTTTCGGTGCTTCTGGCGAAAAGAGCGTCGATAGCTATTTTAGAGCACAGTTTGTTGGGTTTCTTCAGCGCGAATTGTTTCATTTATTCTGTGTGAGGAATAAATCCAGGGCGGCGGTCATGGAGGGAGTTTCGGGGGTAGGCGCGCTGAAGTCGAGGTTCAAACCGGCGTCGCGCACGGCCTGGCATGTGTAGTTACCGAAACAACCTATCTTGACGTCGGACTGCGCTACGTCAGGGAAGTTTTTGAGCAGCGATTCAATTCCAGCGGGGGAGAAGAAAAGCATCATGTCGAAGTCACGAGGTTCGTCGGGGGCGAAGTCGTTGCTGACCGTCCGATACATAACCGCCTTGGTGTAGTTAATGTTCAGTTTGTCGAGCGGATTCGGTTCGTCGCGGTGGATGTCGCTGACGGCGTAGAGGAATTTCTCCTTGTTGTGCTTGGCGAGTGCCTGAATCAGCGCGGGATCGTCGAGTTTGCCAGTTACGCCGTGGAAAATTTTGCGTTTTCTGTAAACGATGTATTTCTGGAGATAAAGTGCGATTTGTTCAGTTGTACAGAAATATTTGAGAGTGTCGGGGATGTTGATCCTCAGTTCTTCGCAAATACGGAAAAATGAATCAATGGCTGCTTTTGCGGTGAAAATAATAGCTGTGTGTTCAGGAATTGAAATTTTCTGCTGACGGAAATCTTTAGAAGAAAGTCCTTCCACTTTAATGAAAGGACGGAAAACTATTTCCACGTCATGACGTCTGGCTATTTCGAAATATGGTGATTTGTCACTTGCAGGCTTGGGTTGAGAAACCAGAATTTTCTTGATGCTCACGCTCTTATAAATTAAATTTCAGTGAAGAAAAACGTACAGATTGTATTGGCTAACATGTACACAATTATAATGGGGATGATTTCCAGACTGCAAAGGTACAAAATAAAATAAAGCAAATCGGCAAAGTTGTCATAAAAAATTTTAAAACCCTTGATAATAAAGGATATTTCGGCTGCCAGAGTGGCACAAACGGCCAGAATTATCATTGGAAAGGCCATCGAGGGGTAGAATGTGGCAATCAGAGCGGGGAAAATTGTTATCAGGCCCAGGAGCGCCGAGGTTGTGTTGAACCCGCGGGTCCATAGGGCCGCCGAGTGGGTGTCGGTGAACACGTTTCCAACAATCAGAATGGCAGTCAGGCGGAACACGTAGTAGCCTGCTGTCAGTGCGAGCAACGATAGCAGACACAGGTTGATGTCGTTGAACGAGGTTACGGTTGCCGCGCCGGCGAACCAGGCATAGAACAGCATGGCTTGCCCGACGCAGAGCAGGAGAATCAGCAGGATGAATGTCTGCGATTCGTTGGCGGTGCGGGCATCGAAGGCGTTCTGGCGGGTGCGTATGCCCCACAGGTCCTGCGAGAGGTTGCGGAACAGACGTCGGGCGTGGCGCGCGTTGAACATCACCAGCGCCGCCAAAGCCAGCAGTATGGCAATCAGAGGGGAGTCACCTGCCGGGGATAGGTTTCGCGGCAGGGGAATCTCGCCTGAAGTGTGGTCGCGGGCCACTGTGGTGTAGGCTTCGCGCTGGGCTTGGGTCAGCGGAATCTCATCGGGGTGGCACTGCTGAAACTGTTTGTTCAGGAATGAGCTCATCCGAAGCTGATTATGTTGCTGTTCTCGTTGTTGCGGTCGCGCTGTTGGTTATCGGAGTTATCTTTGTTACGACCGAAGGAGCTGTTTCGGATTTCTTCGGCAGTTTTCGGGTCGCGGTTGTAGGCCGGTGAGTTTTCGAGTGCGATGAGAAAGCGGTCGTCGTCCATCTGTTCGGGGGTCAGGACAATGTAGCGCATACGGTCGGCCGCGCGTTGTCGTTCGGCGATTTTGTCTTTGCCATATTCCTTGACCAGACGGTCGGTGTCGGGTTTCTCATCGGATTTATCCTCGGCCGACCCGGCGTTTTTCTTCGTGACGTTGTCAGATTCGTAGACCAGTTTCTTGCCGTTTTCGTTGCGGATTGTCACATCGAAACCTGAGGCGAGCACCGAGATTTTGACTTTGTTACCGAGGGTTTCGTCGAATGCTATACCCCAAATGACATCCACGCCAGGATAGATGTTGCTGGTGAATGTTGTGAGTTCGTTCGCCTCGTCCATTTTGAATTCCTGCTCGGCGTTGGGGTTGACGTAGATGT
>JAXJVW010000018.1:0-4014 GCA_036308365.1 Muribaculaceae bacterium | reverse complement strand
GCCGATGGCAACGACGACTTCGGAGTGGAACTCGACGAGCAACTCCCAACCAAACTCATCACACTCACCCTCACACCCCGCCACCTCGCCGACGGCAACACACTCCGCGACATGCGTCTCCCCGCAGGCACACTCGTGATGATGATCCGCCGCGGATCACACTACATCGTCCCCAACGGCACACGCCACCTCTACCCCGGCGACACCCTGCTGATAATCAAGGAAGACACCGTCGAATCACCCAGCTGACATCAACCATCCCGGTCAGCCACACACCACCATCATCGGTCAAATCACCCGCCAAGTGTTATCACGTGTTAAATTTAAACACCACATCAACCACATTCTGCCACCACCACTTTTAAAATACATAATTATTATGTAATTTTACAGATTGATTCAGCACACCCTCGTCACACACACGTCAACATGGCGCCAGAGGGGCAGATCAACCTCACTTTGTCAACAAAACAAATATAACATATTATGTTCAGAACTAACACCTGCGGAGAACTCCGCATCACAAACACCGGCGAAAAAGTGACACTCGCCGGATGGGTGCAGCGCGCTCGCAAAATGGGAGGTATGACATTCATCGACCTCCGCGACCGCTACGGCATCACACAAGTGGTTTTCAACAATGAAGTGAACGCCGCACTCTGCGACGAAGCCAACAAACTCGGCCGAGAATATGTGGTGCAGATTAAAGGCACCGTTTCCGAACGCTCAAACAAAAACAAAAACATACCTACAGGCGACATCGAAATCGTCGCCGACGAGCTCATCGTGCTCAACCCCTCGGAAGTGCCCCCGTTCACCATCGAGGACGAAACCGACGGCGGCGACGACATCAGAATGAAATATCGCTACCTCGACCTGCGACGCAACGCCGTCCGCAAAAACCTCGAACTCCGCCACCGCATGACAATGGAAGTGCGTCGCTACCTCGACTCAAAAGGATTCCTCGAAATCGAAACCCCGATGCTCGTAGGCTCAACACCCGAAGGTGCACGCGACTTCGTGGTTCCCTCACGCATGAACCCCGGTCAGTTCTACGCCCTGCCCCAGTCACCCCAGACACTCAAACAGCTCCTGATGGTGTCAGGAATGGACCGCTACTTCCAGATTGTCAAATGCTTCCGCGATGAAGACCTCCGCGCCGACCGTCAGCCCGAATTCACTCAGATCGACTGCGAGATGAGCTACGTTGAACAAAACGACATCATCAACCTCTTCGAAGGAATGGCCAAACACCTCTTCAAAACAATCCGCGGAATCGAACTCACCGAGCCATTCATCAGAATGCCATGGGCCGACGCAATGAAATACTACGGCTCCGACAAACCCGACCTGCGCTTCGAAATGAAATTCGTTGAGCTCATGGACATCCTCAAAGGCCACGGATTCAGCGTGTTTGACAACGCAGCCTACATCGGTGGCATATGCGCAAAAGGCGCCGCATCCTACACCCGCAAACAACTCGACCAGCTCACCGAATTCGTCAAACGCCCCCAGATAGGAGCGAAAGGACTCATCTACGCACGTGTTGAAGCCGACGGCTCAGTCAAATCATCAGTCGACAAATTCTACTCACAGGAAGTGCTCCAGGCAATGAAACAAGCCTTCGACGCACAACCCGGCGACCTGATTCTGATTCTCAGCGGCGACGACGCAATGAAAACCCGCAAACAACTCTGCGAGCTCCGTCTGGAAATGGGCAACCGACTCGGCCTCCGCGACAAAGACAAATTCGCATGCCTCTGGGTTGTTGACTTCCCCATGTTTGAATGGAGCGACGAAGAACAGCGTCTGATGGCCATGCACCACCCCTTCACACACCCCAAAGATGAAGACATCGCCATGCTCGACACCGATCCCGCGGCAGTACGTGCCGACGCCTACGACATGGTCATTAACGGAGTAGAAGTCGGCGGCGGATCAATCCGTATCCACGACAGTAAACTCCAGGCCAAAATGTTCGAAATCCTCGGATTCACCCCTGAAAAAGCACAGGAACAATTCGGATTCCTCATGAACGCCTTCAAATTCGGCGCACCCCCCCACGGAGGCCTCGCCTACGGCCTCGACCGCTGGGTGTCACTCTTCGCCGGACTCGACAGCATCCGCGACTGCATAGCATTCCCCAAAAACAACAGCGGCCGCGACGTAATGCTCGACGCACCCGCACCCCTCGACCAGAAACAGCTCGACGAACTCCAGCTCGCCCTGGACCTCAAAGAAAAATAATGATCACCAAACGTGACATAATCAACGCACTGGAAATCGTAGCTCCCCTCAACCTGCAGGAGAGCTACGACAACTCCGGAGTGCAGATAGCCGACACCTCGGGCCAATGCTCAGCAGTGATGATCTGCGTCGACGTCACACCCGAAATCATCAACGAAGCAGTCAGCAAAAACTGCAACCTCATCGTCACCCACCACCCCCTGATGTTCCGCCCCGTCAAATCAATCCAGCAACGAAACAGGGTTGAACAATCAATCATGGCCGCCATACGCGCCGGAATCGACATCTACAGCTGCCACACATCAATCGACAACGCCCCGTCAGGCCGCAGCGTCTCACATCAGATGGCCCGAATGCTCAACCTCTGCGACATCAAAACACTGGTGCCCCTCGACAGCGACGGAGCCGGCAGCGGAATCATAGCCGACCTGCCCCGGCCAATGACAGTCAGCCAGGTAGTGCAACTGATCAAAACAACCTTCCATTCACCCGTGGCACGCTGCGCTCCAGCCCCCGACACAACCCCCATCACACGCATAGCCCTGTGCGGAGGAGCCGGCGCCGACTTCATCCCCCAGGCCATAGCCCGAGGAGCACAGCTCTACCTGACCTCCGATTGCAAACACAACCACTTCATCGACCATCGGCAACAGATTTTTTTAGTCGACATCGGGCATTTTGAAAGTGAAGAATGTACAAAAGAGATTTTTTATCAGATTATATCAGAAAAATTTCCTAACTTTGCAGTCTATAAGTCTGAAAAAGAAAAGAATCCCATAACATACTGTTAAAGAATGGCAAAAAACGAAACACTCTCAGTGGAAGAACGTTTGAAATCACTCTACGAACTTCAAACCATCCTTTCAGAAATTGACCGCATCAAAATCATCCGCGGCGAACTCCCCATTGAAGTTCAGGATCTGGAAGATGACATCGTCCGTCTCGAAACTCGTATCACAAACTACAAAAACGAAATCGAGGAACTCCGCAAGAAAATCGTAGCCGAAAAAGCTAAAATCGATGAAGCACAAACCAAAATCACCCGCTTCAAAGAACAGCTCGACAACGTTCGCAACAACCGCGAATTCGACCTCCTTTCAAAAGAAATAGAATATCAGTCACTCGAAATTGAACTCGCTGAAAAACACATCAACGAGAACAACCGAATGATAGAAAACAAAACCAAAGAGATCGAAAACACCGAAGCCCAACTCGAAGACCGCCGACACATTCTGACCGACAAAAAGAACGAACTCGACGAAATCGTTTCCGAAACACGCCAGGATGAAGAACGCCTCCGCGAAGAAGCTCTCGCCATCGAACCCCGCATCGACGAACGCACTCTCTCAGCATTCAAACGCATCCGCAAAAACGCCCGTAACGGCTTAGGTGTCGTTTACATCCAGCGCGACGCTTGCGGCGGCTGCTTCAACCGCATCCCCCCGCAGAAACAGCTCGAAATCAGAATGCACAAAAAAATCATCGTGTGTGAATACTGCGGCCGCATCATGATCGACCCGCAGCTCGCCGGTGTAACTGAAGAAGGCAAATAACCACAGGTCGCCCGCAAGTAGTCATCACAACTGGCAGCGCTCCCCGAGCAGATCTCCCGCTCACTAAGCCACGCCATTGCCCGACAACCCCAGCGACCAACAGCTTTCGCACCCCACCCAACATGCGGAAGCCCTCCCCCCTTATAACTTTTAAAGAGGATGTGTCACACCAATGCTGACACATCCTCTTTAAGCCATAATTCGGCAACCGAAT
>JAXJVW010000017.1:0-7449 GCA_036308365.1 Muribaculaceae bacterium | reverse complement strand
TAGCACCCACCTTTGCGGAGGGTCTGACCGCTCTCCACGGCATAGAGGCGGTGCGGGAATGGCGTTCTACAAATCGGGCGCTAAGCGGTTTACCGACAAAGAAGGAGTGAGGAGCGGATTAGAACTCGCTCACCGAGTAGATATTCATGTTGTAGGCATCGGCACCAAAGCGGCTCTGGGCGATTTCGGCGGCTTCGGCCATCGTGTAGGCCTCGATTTCGTAGGACTCCACTTCGTTGTCGAAGTTTTCTACATCGACTTGGAACATACGGAGCTGAGGGCGGTTGGAACGGCGAGCCTTGCGGCTGATGTTTTCGGCGTTTTCGAGAGAGGTGAAGAACGAGGTCTGAACTGAAGCTGTCATGATTTTGAAGTTTTGAGGGGTTGAACTTGTGGGCCTTAGCCCGATTTTTACACCGCAACAAAAGAATGTGACAGGCAGCAGCCCCGGCTGCGATAGACCAAGTCAAGGGTCGGCGCACAAATTACTCGTTTTCTTAGGCACGACAGAAAAAGGAAGAATTTTGCAGACGATTTATGCACCCTTGCCAGTCGTAGACGTCCATTCTAACTTCGCGAGTGGAAAAACGGCAAGGTTCATAAGTTCCCCAAAACGGAATATGACAGCGTTCCGACCCCGTTCCCTCTCGGAGTTGCCGATAACTGCAAGGCTCGCCCAACCACCCGTTGCCCGTCCAAGACGATGCAGAACGACAGCGGAGCGGAACGAAAGTGTGGCATACTCCGAAGCCACGGCCACAGAGCTGCTGCCGATGCCCTCTCAAATATGACAATCGGTGTGCGAGTTCCGCACCACACCCCGCAGCCCCTCGGCAGGGCTGTATGGTAAACCGCCTCGCGCCCATACCATATAGCAGGCGAGCCTCGGATCCACGTCAAGTGGTGCCGAAGCTCGCTGTATTATGAAATAGGGATAGAAGCCGAACGGCGGAGATTACAAGCTCCGTTTACGATAGCCCGACGGCTTGCCGGATTTCCCTACTAATGAGACATAATTCGTTTTATATGCTTATACTTGTTTAGTATTTGTCCAATCTTAAGTCGCTGTGCTTTAGACATATCTTTACCATAATACACAGCTGTAATGCATTTGGAAGATAACATCGGCCTAAAGTATGTACCTGAGAAAGGTTCTGAATAAATAAACCGAACTTCATCTTCATCGCTCCATCTACTTTTAAGTTTAGAGGTATATAATAGCTTTAAAAAAATATGCTGTTCAAGTTGATTGCCAAGAAATAAATCCCATGGTAATATTTCATTTAAATTGTCAAAATAATTGACTATAAGAGCCATTATCTTAATCCCTTTTGCAAGAAAATGATTAATGACAGCGCTTTGGTCAAGTTCAATGCAAATTCCATCTTCACAAGAGCCATCTTTAGAAGCATACTCATACCAGAGCGTTCGATTGTGAGGTGATTTGCCGCAACTACAAATACCTATTCCACCAAAAAAAGATTTTGTTTCATTAAATCTTTTCATGATTTCATCTTCTGGAATACCAGCCTCACGCAGAAGTTGAATGTACGGTTTAATATTACATTTGGATAGGTTTAATTCGTCTTCATCATTAAGACTATCTGCACGAGTAAATTGTATATTCATTGCAGATAGCATCTTAACACCTGCCTCAAAATCACAGTATTTATAGAAACACGGGTACTGATTAGTTTGAGCCACCAAGTGTCTCATATAAGATTTATCGGCAACTGAAATCTGGTCCTTATTCATTATTTAGTCCCAGTCATTAAGGTTATCAACAAACTCATCAAGGTTGTCTTCGTCATAAACATCAGGGGTGCTGGTGTTTTCGTAGCTGTCGAAGTCAACCCACATATCGTAAACAGCATCTCCGTTGTATTTATCTAAATCATCGTATTCGTCCATTTAAAATGCTTTTTTATATGCTTATGATTTAAGAAGCAGTTTAAGAATTATATTAAATCTTTGATGCTCTTAATTACATCAATGATTTCCTGAGAATTAAAACTTCCGTTTTCGTGATCTCTGGTTGTAAAGAGATTTTCTCCTTCCACATAGCCAATGCTTTCATAGAATGCTTTCTTTTTATCCCATGCTTGACGATAAGCGGGGACGTCAAGCATGCCGAGATGTTCCCAGATGATTCGGTCGCCTGATGCGTCCACGAATGAGAAATCAGGAATATATTGACGACCATTCTCTTTCAATAGTTTCTCATACTCGAAATCAATATGCGCGTTATAGAGGTGGTCGGCGATGATAAGCTCCGACTTGCTCCGGACTATGAGTCCAGGTTTTGCCGCTTTATGAATAAGCCCTTCGATGAATGGCTGAGATGCCTTATCCTCACGTACAGAATATGAGAACATATTGGTATTACGTGAAGCAAGTACCGAAGCTTGCGGTTTTGAGATTTCGCGCAACCAACTGATGTTGTCTTGAACCAGTAGAATCAGTTTTGCCTTTGCACGAGTCAAAGCTGTATATATCAGTTCGCGCGACATAATCCTTCCGGATTTTGGAAGAACCACTATTACCGTTTTAAAGTCACTGCCTTGACTTTTATGAATGGTAATGGCATACGCAAGATCTATCGGAGACTCCCTTTCATCGGATTTTGACGAGTAATATCGGAATGTCTTTCCGGAAATTCCTGAGAAAACTACATCAGCATGATTCTTGTCCGCGAACTTCACGAACCCAATTTGTCCATTGGACAGCTGTTCTTCCACCTGGGTACGGTTTGCTTTACGCCGCTCATTGACAAGCTGTATCACTTTATCAGCATAATAAATTTCATTCGGCGCAATTTCAGTCTTGAACTGTGAATTATTAAGCCACTCTTGAAAGAACTTGTTGAGTTGATAGGTACCCCAGACTGGATTCTTGACTGGTGAAAGAAGTTGAAAATTCTCTACAACCGACGGGTTAGTCATTGCATCATCAATATCGCTTAATCCAATAGCTTCAAGAATTCTTTCACGCATCGGCAATTCCGGATTCGGCAGTTCGGCTTCAAGAACTTCCCTCAGTTTTTCTTTCAAGTCGTTTTCATCGGTCCATTCGTAGACAGATAGATCTTCCATCAGGTTTCCTGAAATGATTTTATCGAAGATGCCATCGGCATTTTTAGGTGGTTTTGTGCCTGAAAACCAAGATGAAAGTGTCAAAACATCTGACTCACCAGTCTTAATGGTTCGCACGACCGTATTAAGTTGGGTTATAGCACCCCTCAATACCTCGTTTTCATTGCCAGACAGAAAATTGCATAAATCGGCGAAAGGACGACCGGCGCCAATCGGTGGCAGCTGATATGGGTCGCCAATAAGGATGATGCGGTTGATAGAGGCTAAATCGAGAGCTTTGAGAATTACATAAAAATCTTGACTCGTTATCATCGAGCATTCGTCAATGATGACAGTTCCTGCACCATCATATTTCTGATAATTATCGTGGGGAACCCGGCTTCTCATTTCACGAAAATCGAACAGTCCACGACTGCACAAGAATTGCGCTATCGTATAAGCGTTTTTGTTGTCGCTCATTGCGGCAAGGCGCACTCTTGCCTTACCAGTCGGCGCCAGCAGCAATACACCTTCTCTCTTGATTTGCTCTGAACTAAGAAAAGCCTTTATAATAGTTGTCTTGCCTGTTCCGGCTGCACCAGTCAGCACTGAGAGCCGTTTTTCGCTAAACATCTTCAACGCTTTTAGCTGATCTCGCGCTGCGCTGAGACTCCTTTCATTATCAGGATTGTATCCGTCAATATGCGTAACAAGATTTTCCCAATCCTGTGATATTGGAGTCTTGACCTTTTTACGAGCGCGCATCTGAAAGCATTTGCTTATAAACGTTTCAATTTCGCGATATTCGTTGAGTTGCAAGGCCTTGCCGTCATCAATGAATGTCACTCGTTCTTCCATAAATCTCTGATGACCCTTAATCAGGCCTAAAGGCAATCTAACATTAATAGTTTCAAGAGATTCCGAGATGGCTTCTTCTATTTCAGTTAATGAAAGGAGTGTGTCACCAGCGTCCAGACGGTTTCGGAGCAAGTTTACCACCATAGACCTGATGCGGCGG
Organism: Muribaculaceae bacterium; assembly: GCA_036308365.1. Taxonomy (GTDB): domain Bacteria; phylum Bacteroidota; class Bacteroidia; order Bacteroidales; family Muribaculaceae; genus CAJUPY01. Next base: position 3,360 of record JAXJVW010000017.1, on the reverse strand, counting down.
ATATCAATTGGACTTTCTACCAGAGCCGGTGCTTCAGGCACGCATTTCCCCTGAATGTCCGGATCTTTTAGTATGCCGAGATCGATTGTCGACGTAAGAATTCCGGTCTCTATTGTACAATCATCTCCTTCGCTGATGATATAAGGGTTGACCATAACACGGTTAATGGACTCGATTGACGAAATCCACTTTTTGATTGTATCGGAGTCTATGTCAAATCGAGACATTAGTATGAGCGCCTTTTTCTCCTCCGTCGACAAGCTATTCAAGGTTATGAGATATGAGGAGATTTCGGGATTATAAACAGCATCTGGAATCTTTATTTCTCCTCTGACGAGTTTCCCGAAAGCTACCCATGGATTGTCCTTGGGCCCACAGTAACCGTTAGTGCGTAAATCTTCTTCGATGAGATAGGCATAATTGACACCAATCGCCCTCAACCCCTCAGCAAATGCCGGGAAGGGTCCGATCATCTCCTTGACTTTCTTAATCTGGTCATCTATCCATCTAAGCTGCGAATTCCAGCCTTTTCCCACAAGACCATGCTTCTTGACATTCTCCACGCACTTGCGCGCTCGAGTGAGGATGGCCAGCATATTATGGTCGCTGATATAGTCGCATCCGTATGAGAGTTCGCGCTGCATCGTGGCACTGTTACCAAGATTATCCAGAGAAATCTTTATCTCATCTATCGCTTCCTCTTTACTAAGTCCGGTAGAATCTTTAATTTCCTCTTCCGAGAGAGCCAGATATTCATTATATGGCAAAAGGAATCCTTTGGATTTAGCGCGGTCGGGCCGTATGGTGTGCTCCATTATAATATCCCAGAAAGGATAAGTATAGTCGACCGATGTATCGTAAGTTTTTACCTCATGCACTTTTGCGATTTCTCCGATACCGACAATCAGTCGGCGGCAATCCTCATCCACAGGATTACCATTTTTGCAGTACATCACAGCCAGCGACCTCCCCGGTTCTATGTGCGAACGGAACCAATTAAGTATCGCCATCTGTCGTTCATTTCCATAAACCCAAGAATTATTGAACGGTGCAGGCTCATCATCAGGGAATTGTGGATGTTTAGCCTGTAATTCCTCCTGAGAACTTATAGCAAGATAACTGAACGGGACACCGAGCACCGAGAATGGCGGAATCTCAAGTGTGGTGGGCCTCAAGTTATGATGTGGCGCCTGCCGATTTTTTGCATAGACATGTTCGGAAGTTCTATAAAACTTTTTCGGAGACATAAAAGCTCCGTTTTCCCCCTTACAGGCGGGAAGTCCCTCTGGTGCTTTACCATTCGAACAAAGGCTGCACCATTCCTTACCGGCAATCTTATCCTCCGCAGCAGCATCCTTAGTTGAGGAAATATTGCGTAGCATCATGCAAAACGGATTGTTAGACGGTGCTTTACACACCGTGCCATTCCAGTTATTATCATGCCAGGGAACTCTTATAGAAACGTGTTTCATAATTCTTAGCGGTTTAGTCTTTATACGGTAATACGATGAAGTTGTTGAGTTTGGTGCGGAGGGAGCGCCAGTTGGGGAGGCGGCGGGTCATCATTGCCTCAAACACTTTATTGTGGTTGTCCACAATGAAGTGGGTGAACTCGTGAACGATGACAAATTCGATGCACTCCGCAGGGACGCGAGCCAGACTTAGATTGAATGTCAGGAAGTGCTTTGATTTGACGCAGCTTCCCCATTCTGTTTTCATTTTTTTGATTTGCCATGTATAGTCCGTCTCTCCGAGTTTCTGAGCCCAACGCTCTATCATCGGTGTCAGTTCTTTTTTTAACTGAAAGCGATACCATGTCTGCATCAAAGAGTCACGCTCTTCAGTTGGAGTTCCCGGAACAAGGAACATATAAATCTTGTCGCCACGCAATTCAATATGATTTACATTGTGTGGCAGTTCTTCCACTATAAGCTGATATCGTCTGCCGAACAGGTAATGGCTTTCGCCCGAAACATATTGTCTTTCTGTCTGGCGAGGTTGCGTCAGCACCTCCTCCCGCTGTAATCTAATCCAGTCCCACTTCTGAATGATAAAGGACTTGGCATCATCATCAGTCAGATAATCAGGCATAGAGAGGTGTACCCTCGCATCGGGAGGATATACCGACAAGTGCATATTCTTAATACGCTTGCGCTCAACTTCGATTGTCAGACCTGATAACGTAATCGTTTCCATCAGAATTCAGGTTGATGAATGGCAATATTCATTATAGCATCGATATCAAAAGGCTTTTGTGTCGCCAAAGCAATCAACGATCGACGAAGCTTAGCTTGTTTAATCGGATTGCTTCTGAATCCAACCTTGGCGTTCTGACGGATAGTGTCATAAACATCTATCGTCAGGTCTATGTCCTCGCCAAGATTATCAAACAATGCTTGTTTACCTGCTGTATTGAGCCGTGGGTCGCCGGTCTTTTTGCCAAGTTCCTTGGCAAGCTCGGCCACCGCATGAAGGAAGTCTTTATATTCGAGTTCCTTCTGATGATACTCTTCGAGCAGACGGTTTATACGTTCCGAGAATTTTTTGTATTCCTCGGGATTGCTGTCGCGTTTGCGATTGATTACTCGACGCACATTGGCCACAATAGTAGAAGCTACACCTTGGCGACCACCTGTTGCCTCTTCTGCTTCGCGTAGCTCGTCATCATCTCCATCTTCCACAAGGTCTATAAATGAGAAATCTTCAAGTTTCTCAATTACCTTGGAATGTTTGGCCTCGACGTATGTGTCGAGTATGCTACGCATCTTTTGGTCGTAAGATTTCATGTCAACCTTTTCACCGGCGCGGAGCATGAGTGCCTGAACAATCTGATGGAAATTTTTGACTCGTTCAAATATGTTTTGTCCATCCTCAGTTGTATATCCGGCTTTCTCCATATCAAGAGCGATGGCCGAATAACAAGCAACAAGTTTGTTAACGGCACCATAAAGCAGTTCGCGCTTGGGTGCGCTTTGAAAGATGGCCACTTGCTCATCATCCGGCTTTGTTGTGGCCTGATCGAATACGAAGTAATCAAAAAATTGGTCAATCTTCTTGGGCGCCTTAACCGGCTCGCAAAGCTGCTCTACACGTTCAAGAGCGGCGTCGAGGTCTTTGCGAGCTTCTTCAAAGCGGTTGTTGAGGAGTCCATAAACATCCTCTTTCTCGAAATCGGAGAACGCCCCCTTGGTGTAGTCATCTATAGCATCGTTGATATTTTCAAACAATTGCTTGTAGTCTACGATATAACCATATAGCTTTTCCTCGTTTTCGTTGTTGGGGCGGTTAACCCTGCAGATGGCTTGGAATAGGTCGTGCCCCTCCATTTTCTTGTCAAGATAAAGATAGGTTGCTGAAGGC
>JAXJVW010000016.1:0-18986 GCA_036308365.1 Muribaculaceae bacterium | reverse complement strand
GGATAAGACACGAAAAAACCTCGGAACTATCTGATAGTCCGAGGTTTGTCTCGTTTTGTCCGAAATTGTTCGGATGCCATAAGTGGAGATGGAGGGGTTTGAACCCTCGTCCAAACGTGGAACTAATGAGTTTTCTACATGCTTATTCACTTATTGGTTTTCGTGATTCAACAGGTAAGTGACAACCAATTGAAACCTTATTCGCTTAGATTTCGGAATGATTGTGCGAAGAAATCAATCCTATTCCCGATATTCCTGCACCGTCTGATCGATGGGTCTCGGGTCCACGACCATCGGACGATGTCTTGTCGCCGCAACTTGCGGCGATTAAGCTAATCTACTGTGCTTCGATTAAGCAGCAAGAGCGTAATTGTTTTCGCCATTTAAAATTGTCAATGTCCAGGTTTATAGAGAACAGCCATTATGTCTCTGCATGCTTGCTCACCACCTCTACACGCTGTCAAAACCGGTCATCCCCGTTTCACATTGAAGTGTTGAACATGCAAATTTACTACTATTTTTTTGTTTTTCCTAATTCGACCGGGTTCGCTTAACACATTTTAACCATGTTAAAAGTTTTCATCTGTTTTTTTTCTTTTCTCGGAAAGTATTGCTATTTTTGCATGATTATGAAAAGGTATGATTTTGACAAGCGCATTGAGCGCCGCGGGTCAGGCGACATTAAGTTTGATGACCTTGGTAGCCGTTTTGGACGCAGTGATCTTTACGCGCTTTGGGTTGCCGACATGGATTTTGAGGTTGCTCCTGAAATCAAGCGCGCCATTGAGGAGCGTGTTGGCAAGGGCGTTTATGGATATGCGAAGGTCAGCGATTCTTACTGGGATGCTGTGACGGATTGGATAAACGGACATTTTCATGTTTCGGCGAAACATGATGAGCTGTCGTTTATTCCGGGAATTGTGCGTGGCATTGCGTTTGTCATTAATTATTTCACGGAGAGGGGTGACAAGGTTTTGATTCAGCCGCCCGTGTATCATCCTTTCCGTTTGGTGACGGAGGGTAATGGCCGGATTGTGGTTAATAATCCCTTGAAGCTGGATTCGGAGGGCCATTACCACATGGATCTGGACGATCTGGAGAGGGTGGTCAGCGGCGAGCGCCCTAAGGTTATGATTCTATGTAATCCGCACAATCCGGGTGGCATACGTTGGAGCGTGGATGAGCTTAAGGGTGTGGCGAGAATTGCCGACCGCTATGGGATGATTGTTGTTTCTGACGAGATTCATGCCGATTTGATTCTGTCCGGTGAACGACATAATTGTTTCATAGGCGTGAGCGACGAGGCTGCGAGAGTGGGATTGGTTTTCGGAGCTCCTTCGAAAACGTTCAATATCCCCGGGCTTGTCAGTTCGTGGGTGATGATCAAGAATCCGGAGTTGCGCAAAGGCTTTTTTGAGTGGCTCAGCGTCAATGAGTTCAACGATGCTCCTTTCACGGCCACTGTGCCCACCGAGGCGGCTTACCGACATGGGGAACCATGGCTCAAGGAGCTGATCGGTTATCTTAACGACAACATTGATTTCGTTGCGGCTTTTTTGGGTGAGCATGTCCCTGAAATTAAAGTCATACGTCCGGAGGCCTCGTTTCTGGTTTGGCTCGATTGCCGTGGATTGAACATGACCCAGCCTGAACTTGTTGATTTTTTTGTCAATAAAGCCCATTTGGCTTTAAATGACGGCAGTATGTTCGGCGCCGAGGGTGAAGGGTTCATGCGATTGAATGTCGCCACTTCGCGAGATTATCTGTCGGAGGCTTTAGATTCGTTGAGAACCGCTTATGAGCGATTATAGATTGACATATGATGGCAACACCGGTGGCGCTGTACCGACAATTGATTTGCCTCTTTCGAAAAGTGAGAGCAACCGTTTGTTGCTGATTGTCGCGCTTTGCGGGGGTGATGTCACTGCTGAGAGGGTCGCCGAGTGTGACGACACCCGGGCCATGCTGCACGGGCTCACCTCGACAGGCGTTTGCGTCAATGTAGGTGCGGCAGGAACGGCCATGCGCTTTTTGACCGCATGGTTGGCCAACAACCCAAGCCGGGGTGAGGTTGTCATTGATGGTTCCGAGCGGATGCGCCAACGCCCCATACGACCTTTGGTAGATGCTCTCAGAGAGTTGGGTGGGTGTGTGGATTATGTCTTGGCTGAGGGGGTTCCTCCGTTGAGAATCATAGGGAGCGAACTGATGGGGGGGACAATAACGATGTCTGCTTCGGTTAGCTCACAGTATGTTTCGGCATTGATGATGTTAGCCCCTACCCTTCGGGATGGTCTGGAGATACACTTCAACGATAAGCCTGTGTCAATGCCTTATATTGAGATGACGGCGGCTATGATGCGCAGATTCGGAGCTGAAGTCGAGGTGTCGGATTCCATGGTTGTCATACCCTCCGGGGGCTACCGCCTGACCTCTGTCACTGTTGAGGGTGATTGGTCAGCTGCTTCATACTGGTTCGAGATTGTAGCTCTGACCGGCAAACCGGTGCGTTTGTCGGGGCTAAAGGCAGAATCGCTTCAAGGTGACTCCAAGATAACCGATGTTTTCAAACGCTTAGGTGTCGAAACCGTGTTTGATGAGCATGGAGTTGAGTTGAGGCCCATGCCTTACGACGATTCAGCGTTAAGAGTCAATCTGGAAGATATGCCCGACGTGGCTCAAACCGTGGCCGTGACATCAGCGATGCTTCGCAAGCCTTTTGTGATTGAGGGTTTGTCAACCTTGCCGTCGAAGGAGACCGACCGGCTGAAAGCCCTTCATGATGAATTGCTGAAACTGGGGGTGGCGACAACCGTTACTTCCTCAGCCATAATGTGGGACGGGACGCTTGTCACACCTGTCGCGGAACCGTCGATCAACACCTACCATGACCACCGCATGGCCATGGCGTTCGCACCGGCGGCTGTGTGTCGTCCCGGCTTAGTTATTAACGACATAGAGGTGGTTTCCAAATCATATCCGGAATATTGGAACCACCTTGATCAATTTGGATTTACCATTATATAATGATAGTATCACTGATTATATTGGCATCGCTGTTAGGAGTGGCAGTTCCGCTGTATGCTTGGCACAAATGGGAGAACCGCCGGAAAATCAAACGTGGGGAGACCCCGGTTGATGTCCAGGAGCCCGTGCAGGAGTGTTGCGGAATGCATGCCACGTGCGAGAAAGACTCATTGCTGGCCGCGGTCAGTCCCGAGATAATATATTACGACGACGAGGAACTCGACATTTTCAAAGGCCGTAGGCCCGAAGACTACACCGATGCTGAAATTGAATTATTCCACGAAATCCTGTTCACAATGATGCCCGATGACATCGCTGGGTGGATACGCTCGCTTCAGCTCCGCGGCATAGCGCTACCTGAAATAGTCAGGGAAGAACTGATACTGATTATCACTGAGTCACGAAACAAGCATAAACTCGAAGAATGATGATTGAACTGCTTTCATATCCATTTTTCCGCAACGCCCTGATAGGGCTTGTGATAATCAGCGTTGCGTGTGGCATGATAGGCACCTACATAATATCACGCAGGCTTGTGGCCATTTCGGGAGGCATCACCCATGCATGCTTCGGCGGACTTGGTCTGGGCTATTTTTTAGGTGTCAGTCCTATAGCCATGGCTGCTGTTTTCGCCGTGGCCTCATCGTTAGGGGTGGAAACGCTGTCAAGCCGTTACCGCCTGCGTGAGGATAGCGCTATCGCCGTGATATGGGCCATCGGGATGGCTCTGGGTGTTATTTTCGTGTTTCTGACACCTGGCTACGTACCTGAGTTGAACAGTTTTCTGTTCGGTAACATACTGACGGTGGGGCTGACCGACCTGCTTTCATTCGGATGCTACACCTTGGCGCTCGGCCTTTTCTTCATGTTTTTTTTCAATAAAATAGTGGCCACGGCGTTTGACCGCGACTTCGCCCGTGTCAGTGGATTGCCCGTAGGGTTCATCACCACCTGCATGACCGTTTTTGTTGCCCTATGCATAGTGCTGACCATCAAACTGGTTGGAATCATGCTGTTGATGTCGATGCTTTCACTTCCGCAGCTTATAGCCGAGATATTCTGCAAAGAGTTCAAGAAGTTGATAGCGCTGTCGATTTTGACAGGCATCGTAGGGTCAGTCACCGGCTTGTTTCTGTCAGCCATAATCAATGTTCCCTGCTCGGCCTTGATTGTCGCCGTCTATGCGGTCATGTTCGTTGCATGTAAACTTATAAGCGTATGTATTCACCGCTAAAACATAAACTGATTTTACGCCGATGGATAGCATGGCTCGGCGTTGTGCTGTTTGTCATAACCGTGTATCATCTGGCGCGTCCGGCCGCCACGGCGGCAAGCCCGTCGAAGAAAGCCTACCCGGTCAGAGGAATTGACATGTCGCACTATAACCGAATCGTGAATTTCGACACTTTGGCGTCGAAGGTTGATTTCATGTTTTTCAGGGCTTCGCATGGTTTGCGGCGCGACACGGCGTTTTCAGGCTTCTACCGCAAGGCGGTAAAGGCGGGTGTGCCTGTCGGGGTCTACCACTATTTCAGGTTTGATGTTGATGGCGAGGCGCAAGCCCATAATTTCATCAAAGCCATCAAGGGGAAGAAGTTTGAGTTTCCGGTGGTGATCGATGTTGAACAACATGGGAACTCAACGAAAGTGAAGCCTAAAACAATCATAGCTCGATTGAAAGCCATGGTCAACGTCATGGAGCAAAACGGATATAAGGTTATGTTCTACACCAACAAGCATGGCTACAAGAACTACATCGAAAAGAATTTTCAGAAATATCCGCTGTGGATATGCTCATTCACCGATCCGCCCATCAACGCCAACTGGGTGTTCTGGCAGTTCAGTCACTCAGGGAAAATAAAAGGTGCCCGGGGCAAGGTTGACCTCGACACATACAACGGTTCACGAAAGCAGTTCAAAAAGAAATTTCCGAAACGCAAAAGGTAGAGGCCGAGGATTTTGCGATCCGGGAATTGCAGACTAAAATGGCATGACCCATTACGGCCCATCGAAGGATTTCCCGGCAGATTCGCTTCGTTAAAATTCAACAATCAATTGTCACCAATATGCTCACCAAAGAGGAATTAAAAGGTCACGGGGCGATTTTATTCGCCAATATGCTGTGGGGCGGCATGTCGCCGGTCACCAAATATGTGTTGAAGAACGGTGAACTGACCGGATTGCAACTGTCGGCTATCCGCATCATTGGAGCCACGATAATATTTGTGGTCATAGGCTCCATATTACCCCGCACAGTGGCCCCACGGGAAAAAATACAGCGTGGCGACTGGTGGCGCCTCATAGCCGCTTCAATGCTGATAATCACATTCAATCAGGCGCTTTACATTGTTGGCATAGGCTACACCTCACCCATTGATTCATCCGTGATGTCGACACTCACGCCCTTGTTCACCATGCTGTGCGCCGCTATCTTCATCAAAATGCCAATCACATGGCTAAAGGCACTGGGGGTAGCGATGGGGCTCGCAGGCGCATTGTTGATGGTTCTCGGGCAAGGGAGCGGAGACACAGAGGCGAGCAATCCGGTCGTCGGCGACAGCCTATGCCTGGTGGCGCAATTCTGTGCGGCGCTCTACTATGTGCTGTTCCGCGACATTATCACCCGCTACTCTCCATTCACGCTAATGAAGTGGATGTTTATCATCTCGTCGGGCACTTTTGGGGTTTTCATGCTCCCCGAGCTTGCGAAAGTGAACTTCTCGGCCATCACCGGCGATGTGTGGGGATCGATCTGCTACATCATAGTTTTCGCCACTTTCATTTCATATCTGACAATTCCTTACGCCCAGCAGCGCATCAAGCCCACAGCCGTGGCCATGTACACATATTTTCAACCGGTCACTGCCGCTTTGCTTGCGGCCATACTCGGACTGGCGACCTTCGGATTTGTGAAAATAGCGGCCACCGCGCTGATCTTCGCCGGCGTATGGTTCGTCACCCATTCACAAACCGCACCCGTGCGGCTAAAAAATTGAAACCAGGCACTGAACATTCGCTATGGTTTGCACATTTAATAATTATTAATTATATTTGCTAAAAATAACGATCATGGCCCAGATAGGAGATAAAGTAAGATATTTAAATAGCGTAGGAGGCGGAGTAATCACCCGAATAGAAGGAAACATGGCATTCGTGGAGGATGAAGACGGCTTTGATTCCCCCGTATTGCTCAAGGAACTGGTGGTGGTTGGTCATGCCGAGGCGCCCAAGCCCAAATCAGGTCCGGAAGGGGTACGTCAGGCCACGTCGGCCAAAGCAGAGTCATCAAGGAAAAAGGTTGAAGAAAACACTGAACCCGAACCTGACATTTCCGAGACAGCCGAAGGTGACAAACTCAATGTTGTGCTCGCATTCGAGCCAACCGATCTGAAGCAGATAAGCCAGACGAACTATGACACTTACCTTGTCAATGATTCAAACTATTATCTTTACTTCACCTACCTGACCCGCGCAGATGAGGAAAGCGAATGGACTGCCAGATACACCGGTGTGGTAGAGCCTAACATTCAGCTATTCGTGGGCGAGATCACCCCGGCCGAAGTGGCTTTGCTTGACCATGTTGCGGTTCAGTACGTGGCTTTCAAACAGGATAGGATTTTCAGCATCAAGAATCCGGGTGACGTGCACCACCGCATTGACACTACCAAATTCTTCAAACTGCATTGTTTCAGAGACTCGGTTTATTTTGACTCACCTGTGCTGGAACTTGAAATTGTGAAGAACGACGTTCCCTACAAACGCCTGTCGTTAAAGAATCAGGATTTCCTCAAACGCGAGGAGCAGCGCAAACGCAACACCGACCGACGGATGGCAGTGCGAAAACCTGTTATGAAAAAAGCCCGGAAGAACGGCGACCTGATTGAAGTAGACCTGCATATTACCGAGCTGATTGATGACACGCGCGGTTTGTCATCGGCCGACATGCTCAACCTCCAGATTGATCACTTCCGCCACATCATGGATGAGAATCTGAAGAATCATGGCCAGCAGATTGTGTTCATCCATGGCAAAGGAGAGGGTGTGCTGCGCAACGCTTTGATGAAGGAACTCAACTATCGTTACAAAGGGCATGACGTGCAGGACGCATCGTTCAGGGAATATGGCTTCGGAGCCACAAAAGTCACAATACGATGATACTCTTTTTTACAGGCACCGGAAATAGTAGGTATGTAGCCCGGTTGTTAGGTCAGGAACTTAACGACGATCAGATCATAGAGCTGACGGGTGACTTTCTGCTCTATCCTGAGCGCTTCAAGGTTGAAAGCGGGGAGGGGCAGCGAGTGATATGGGTATTCCCCACCTATTCGTGGGGCGTTCCGCCGGTTGTCGTCGATGTGATATCCAAAATAAAGATTGAGGGGGGCGAATGGGCCGACCACTATATGGTCACTACCTGCGGCGACGATATAGGGATGTGTCACCAACAGTGGCGCGACCTGATTTCCGCCCGTTGGTGGAAGCCTGTAGCCACTTTTTCCGTGCGGATGCCCAATACATATGTCTGCATGAAAGGTTTCGATGTTGATTCACAAAGCATTGCCGAGGGGAAAATCCATGAAGCGCCTCTGCGGGTCAGGTCGATCGCCGATTTCATCAAACAGCGCTTTGAGATCGATGATGTTGTGAAGGGTAAGTGGCCTATGGTCAAAACCAGATTCATTTACCCTTATTTCAAGAAGCACTACATGAACCCTGAAGCGTTCAGAGTTCGCACCGACGTGTGCTGTTCATGTGGCAAATGTGCACGAAACTGTCCGATGGACAATATTGTTATGAAAGGGAATTTTCCGGTGTGGGGAGCCGGATGCGCCATGTGTCTGCGATGTTATCACGGATGTCCCAACCATGCGATTGAGTATGGCAACAGCACCCTCACCAAGGGGCAGTATATGTTTCCGGAGAAATAGTTCAGAGCCTATAAAATAAAAGCGGGGACGCCCATTGCGGATGTCCCCTACCCTTATATATTATACTTTCAGATCAGCAGATCGCTTGTCGACTCAATGTAGTCAAGAGCGTTTTGATTCACTCTGGCAGGAACAACCGTGGCATAATTTCTGTCGAGCCAATAGAGATCGGTGTCAACTGCATCGGGTTCCTCATTGATTATCTGCCCGGTCAGCCAATAGAACGGCTTGCCATGCGGGTCGCTATACTGCTGGAATTCTTCGGTCCAGTGGCTGTTTGCCGCACGCACAACCTTGAGTCCTTCAATCTTAACTTTTGCCGGGAAATTTACGTTGAGACATATTCCTGCCGGGAGTCCTTTTTCAAGAACTTTAGCTGTGATGTGCTTTATGTAGGATTCCGTTTCGGAAAAGTCGGCCGAAGGAGAATGCGACAGCAGTGAATAGCCCACTGCCGGGATGCCGATTGTGGTGGCTTCCATAACCGCTCCCATGGTGCCTGAATAGATTATGGAGTTACCTGCGTTGGAACCATGGTTGATTCCGCAGAGCATGATGTCAGGGATTCGCGGGAGAATGGTGTGGTACGCGAGTTTCACACAGTCGACAGGAGTTCCGGTGACGGCGAACATTTTCGCGGAGTTGTAATCTTCTTTTTCCGACACATGCAACGGAGCGTTGACGGTCATGGCCGATGACTGACCTGAATGAGGATGGCTCGGAGCCACCACCCAGACATCGCCAAAGTCCTTGACATAGTCGACCAAACGGTGTATTCCCGCTGATTCAATGCCATCGTCGTTGCTGATAAGGATCAAAGGTTTATCCATCATTCTTTAACTAATTCTATACCTTTCAAGAGTGCTTTTTCGTTAACGGGCATGAGGTGGTGATAGCGTTCGGGAAGAACCTTCTTCAATCCGCTGATCACATTTTCAACCGACACTGTCGGCGCAACCTTGATAAGTGCGCCCAGCAGAATCATGTTGTAGCTCTTGGCATTACCCATTTCAATTGTGGCATCCATGGCGTCGACCGGAACGATTGTGATGTCGTTTCGTTCAGGCATGCGGTGGATTCCATAAGGGTCGAAAATCAGTATTCCGCCGGGACGGACGGCATTTTCGAATTTGTCAAGGCTCTGCTGGTTCAGGATCACGGCCACATCGAATGTGTCAACTATGGGTGAACTGATTTCCCGGTCGCTGAGCACGACGGTTACATTTGCTGTGCCACCGCGCTGTTCCGGGCCATATGAAGGCATCCAGGTCACTTCGAGGTCATTCATCAAAGCGGCATAGGCCAGAATCTTACCCATTGACAGCACACCCTGACCGCCAAATCCTGCTATAATAATCTCCTGTTTCATTATTCAACGTTTTTGAGGTCACCGATAGGATATTTTTCTTTCATGTGCTCTTCCATCCAGAGGTTTGACTGGTGTGGGGTCATTTTCCATCCTGAGCTGCAAGTGCCTAGGATTTCCACCACAGAGCATCCTTTGCCGTTCATGGAGTTTTCAAAAGCCTTTCTTATGGCTTTCTTAGCCTGACGGACGGCGGCGGGTTTATGAACAGCCTGACGTGTCACATAGCATGTGCCGTCGAGCTGAGCCAGAAGTTTGGTGATGTCGAGCGGGTATCCGTTCAGTTCCACATTTCGGCCATAGGGGGTGGTGGCGGTTTTCATTCCTTCGAGTGTGGTGGGCGCCATCTGCCCCCCGGTCATGCCGTAAATGCCATTATTTATGAATATTATCGCGATGTTCTCGCCACGGTTTGCCGCATGGATTGATTCCGCGGTTCCGATGGCGGCAAAATCGCCGTCACCCTGATAGGTGAACACAAGCCGGTCGGGGTTGAGACGTTTCGCAGCGGTTGCCAATGCGGGCGCTCTGCCGTGGGCCGCTTCAATCCAGTCGACGTCAATATATTTATATGCGAACACAGCACAACCAACCGGAGCTATGCCGATTGAATTATGTTCCAGTCCCATCTCCTCTATTACTTCAGCAATGAGTTTGTGAACCACACCATGGCTACAACCGGGGCAATAGTGCATTGTTGAGTCATTCAGCAGCCTCGGGGCTGTGTAAACTTTGTTCTCGGGTGATATAATTTGTTGGGTATCCATTGTGATGGTCAGATTAATCGGGTTGCACTATCATGTTCATTGCATTGAGTATTTCCGACGGATTAGGCACTATACCACCCATACGTCCGAAATGTCGGATGTTCATTTCAGGGTCAGCCACCGCCAGACGCACATCTTCGATCATCTGACCCGCATTGAGTTCCACGACAAGCACCCCTTTGACATGACGGGCCACCTGGCGGATCGCATCGTAAGGGAAAGGCCACAATGTTATGGGGCGTATCAAGCCCACCTTAACTCCTTGCTTCCGGGCCTCCTCGATTGCATTTAAGCATATGCGCGCTATCGAGCCGAACGCCACGATGAGATATTCGGCGTCATCGACATGATAGGCCTGATAACGGACTTCGTTGCGTTCAATTTCACTATATGTACGCTGGAAACGTTCGTTGTTCTTCTCCATTATGGCGGAATCGAGCTCAAGCGATGTCACCACGTTAGGTTTGCGACCATCAGAATGGCCGTTGGCCGCCCAGGGGCATTGCTCAGCAATTTGCTGTGGTGTGCGACGCGGACGTGGCTCAGGCAATACTACCTTTTCCATCATCTGGCCCACCACACCGTCGGCCAGAATCATTGCCGGTGTGCGATATTTGAACGACAGGTCGAAGCCCAGCGAAACGAAATCGGCCATTTCCTGCACTGAAGCCGGAGCGAGCACTATCAGTCGGTAATCACCGTGGCCACCACCTTTAGTGGCCTGGAAATAGTCGCTCTGCGAGGGATGAATTGTACCTAAACCCGGCCCCCCGCGCATGACATTCACAATTAACGCGGGAAGTTCCGATGCCGCGAGATAAGAAATACCCTCCTGCATCAAACTGATGCCCGGGCTTGACGATGAAGTCATGACGGCTTTACCCGTGGCTGCGCCTCCATAAACCATATTTATTGACGAGACTTCGCTCTCGGCCTGCAGCACCACCATACCGGTGGTTTTCCAAGGCATCTCAGCCTCAAGTGTCTCAAGTATCTCTGACTGTGGGGTGATGGGATAACCGAAGTAGCCGTCAACGCCATATAATATGGCGGCATGGGCTATCGCCTCGTTACCTTTCATCAATTTGACTTCCTGATTCATAATCAAATCATTACTTTATAAACTTCAATGCAAGCGTCAGGACAAACCAAGGCGCATGAAGCGCAACCGATGCAATTTTCAGGCGCTATGACGTGTGCGAATCTATATCCGCGGTTATTCACCTCTGTTTTCTGGAGTTCCAGGCAGTCCGTGGGACATGCCTGCACGCACAGGTCACAACCTTTGCATCTTTCTACATTTATGGTAACAGCACCTTTTGGCTTAGGCATAACTGTGATTTCTTTCGATTATTTAATAAATTAATCATGCGATAATGATTCGTCGCATTTATTTTTCTACAAAAATAGCAAATTTTCCACGGATAACCATATTTTTTTACTACATTAACTTATTGCACATAGGAACCAATATGCGCAACATGGCCTTAATCTATTAGGAGGCAATCGCTTACCATCGCCACACCAAAATAAAATTTAGGCCGGCAATCATGTTTTCAGTCCCGCAGATTTGGCTCATCCTCCCCTTTAGCGCAAATTTGATTGGCATAGCCTTGAACGAATTTGAAGTCAAGCGCTTCAACATATAATAAAAAATAGAAACCAGTCGACTCTGACACGCAGAGTAAACTGGTTTTAATCACTTAGCGGAGCGACCGAGATTCGAACTCGGGATACGCTTTTGGCGTATACACGCTTTCCAGCCAAAATCCCGCAGCCGTAAGTGACTGCTGATTAATATTTTGTTAATTATAAAGTTTATTTTGCGTGCAATTTGCGTGCATCATTTTTTCTTAGTTTCTGGGGTTAATTGTGCTTGCAAAACTTTTATCTGTTCTAACGCCGAACCTAACTGTTTCTGCGATGAAGCGAGCTGTTCTTTAAGCACATCCAACAGCATTGTCAATGTATCGACCTCGCGTTGTGCGTTCAAATATTTTGCGTGCCAATCAGTGGTGACGTGCTCAGCAAGTTTCGCATAAGCATCGAGTGTTTCCTTCGACACATTAAATACAATTTTCCGTCCCTCGTGAGAGACTTCGGTCACAGCATTTTCATCTTCTGTAGCTTCTTCAATTTCTTCTCCGGTTTCTGACGGCTGAACTTCGGCAACTGCTCTTTGGAGCATCATTTCGCCTCGCCCCGTCGTAACCCATTCGCGGTTGAGCATTGGGAAAGCTTCAAGTATCATATCAAACTTGTTGCCTCCGAACGAGCCGCGGAAGTTCCTTATATATCCATTCGAGAGTCCGGCCCGACGCTCAAATTGAGCGACGGACAAGCCCATTGTCTTTATGAACTGGAGCAGCCGTTCCTTTACTTCCGGATTTTCCATACAGATTATATACGCAATATCAAAAGTTAAATCTTAGAAAAGATTTCTCATTTCTAATATTTCTTTATATCTTTGCCGAGTCTTTCGGAAGCATTTCTAATTTTTCCGATTTGGTCAGCCTTTGAAGTTCTATTGTTTCCGTCTGCAAAGTTCGGCAATAATCGTCAAACTACCAAATATTTCTATAACTTTTTTATAAAGTTAGGTGAGAAAGTAGAGGTGTCCGAAGAATTACAAACTATAAATTAACAAATTACATCTGCATTATGGAAAAGATAGAAACACTCTCACTCTTTGACCGCTACGCGGTCCTCCGAAAGGTCAATCCTGCGCTTGACCTTATCAAGGACATAATGGAGGCTACAGGACGCTCGGAGATATGCGTCCGAATGTGGCTCTCCACTCATAAAACGCCGCCGAAACCACTCTGCAACCTAATAGCCGCAAAGTTAGGTATCGACGCCGAAATCCTCTTTCCCGAATTACAAAACGCCTCAATACCCCAATAACTATGACCTTTTCAAGACCTAAAGTAAGTGACGGAGAACGGTACTCTGTCAAAGAAACCTGCTACCACCTCGGTATCTGCCGCGACTCTCTCTCAAAGTACACCAACGAAGGCAGAATACCTCGCTATCGCCATGCATCGGGCCGATATTTCTATCTCGGTCAGGACATCCTCGCCTTCTTCGACAAGCTCGATGCCGCCGGAGAACTTACTGCAACACGTGGACGCAAACCCCAAAAATAATCTCAGCTATGCACGACAACGACCTAATTGGACTGCTCACCGCATTACGCGGTAACGCTAAGAAGTCTGCTCAACTCATTATAAACTGCGTGGGAGATGAAATGACTATTGCCACCTGTGCACCAGGCTGTGCAAACACTGCATCTTTCACTATCTCGGAGAATACACGCATGGCACGTAACGCTATGGTTACGGCTATCATGCAGATTATGCTCTCACCTTATAACGGTCAAGACTAATGGGCCGGATAGCAAAAAATACAATCGACGCCGTCCATGCGTTAGGTATCATGGAGGTGTTGAAGCCGTACAACCTCTCGCTGAGGAAATCGGGCGCCAACTATACCTGTTGTTGCCCTTTCCACAGCGAGAAGTCTCCCTCGTTCAGTGTGTCGCCGTCCAAAAACATCTGCAAGTGTTTCAGTTGCGGCAAGGGCGGCGACCCTGTTCACTTCGTTATGGAAATAGACGGGCTTAACTATCGCGAGGCAATCGAGCAGATGGCGAAAGAGCACAATATTCCACTACAATACGAAGACGGAGAACCCGACGAAAAAGAGTCCGAGGAAGACCGAAAGCGACAGGCCATGAAGCTCGCGCTCTCGGTCGGACAAACCTTTTTCGCAGAACAGTTCAAGGCTGATACTCCCGAAGCTCAGGCCGCCCGTGAGTATGCCTACTCCCGCTGGGACAAGGATTTCTGCGAGAGCTTCGGCGTTGGCTATGCTCCAAAAGACTCGAATATCTTCATCGAATATATTCATCGCAAAGGCCACTCGCTCGAACCATTTATCGAAGTCGGTCTTGTCGGCCTTAACGAGCAGAACGGCAAGCCATATGCAACCTTCCGACAGCGTGTGACGCTCCCGGTCAAGAACCGCTCCAATATGGTTGTCACGTTCTCGGCCCGATATATCGGTGATAACTCTGACACATTGAAACGGCGCAAGTACATGAACCTCAAAGAGTCGCCTGTTTTCAACAAGAGCGAAGTCCTGTTTGGCTACAATATCGCAGCCAAAGCTGCATACGATGCCAAACACTTCGTCGTAGTCGAGGGCGGTCCCGACGTCATGCGCTTGCAGATCATAGGCGTAACCAATGCGGTAGCGCCTATGGGAACTTCTTTCACAAAGAGCCATCTGTTTTTGCTGCACCGCACCTGCACTTCCCTTATATTTATTCCGGATTCGGATGCGCCAAAAGGCGACCTGTATGGTGCCGGCGTCAATGCCGTTATGAAGAACGGCAAAGCAGCTATGGAGTTAGGCTTCGATGTCAAGGTCAAGGAGATACCTCGCTCAAAGAAAGATGACGAGAACGAGGTCAAGTATGACGCCGACAGCTTCATAATTACCAAAGAGATTTACAACTCTCTGGAGGCCGTTCCGTTTGTACTATGGTACACGGAAAAGAGGCTCACGGGTGCCACGACCTCAGACCTTCAGGCGGAAGTCATTGCCGAAGTAGCAGCGCTTTTACTGAATATCTCCGACGGAAACCTCCGGGAGATGCACATAGACAGGCTCTGCAAAATGGTCGGCACGAAGACGATGTGGCGCAATGCCCTCAAAACTGCGGAACGCAAGGGCAAGGAGAACCAGAACGAGAGCATAGAGTATGATGACGTTGACCCGCGTATCGTCGCATCTCTCCGCCGCTGCGGATTTATCCTCAAGGACGGCTGTTATTATGCTCCTGACGATGACTGCAATCTCGACCGCTGTTCAAACTTTATGTTCACCCCTGTGCTCCATATCAGAAGCAGCGCTCATTCGCCACGTATTTACCGCTTGCGTAACAATCGTGGCGACGAGGATGTGGTGCAGTTTTTGCCCGGCGACCTTGTCACCACACGCGACTTCAACCGAAAGCTAATTGATCGTGGCAATTACCTGTGGCGCGGTGACGCAAAGACTTTCACCGCCATTCAGGAACACTTACTTGAAGTCACGCCCACGGCCTCGCATATCGAAATATTAGGCTGGAACCCGGATGACGAGTTCTTCGCCTTCTCCAACGGCATTTATTACAAGGGGCATTTCATCCCCATTGATAGCCTCGGCGTGGTAAACACGGGCCATAAGAAATTCTATCTTCCGGCCTTCTCGGAGATAAACCGCGACAACGAGCTTGGTTTCAGTTTTGAGCGTATTTACCGCTGCAATCCGCAGGGAACTGTTACGCTTCGCGACTTCGTGGAGCAGGTCGTAAAGGTATACAGCAAGGGCGGCATGGTGAGCTTCGCATGGATTCTCGCCTGCATCTTCCGAGACATAATTTTCGCAAGGTTCAAATACTTCCCAGTATTGAACCTTTTCGGTCGCAAAGGCTCCGGCAAGACAGAACTTGCCCGCGCTCTTTCCTCCATGTTCTACACGCTGCCAAGCACTCCCTGCTCGTGCTCGAACACTTCTATCCCGGTCATAGGCTACAATCTGTCCCATGCCCGAAATTCGGTGTTTATCCTCGACGAGTATACAAACGACCTAATGCCGCAGCGCATCGATATCCTCAAAGGCTTGTGGGGCGGTACGGCGCGAAGCAAGATGGAGGACGGTATGCCGGTCACTATCCCGGTCACTTCGGGAGTTATCCTGGCAGGGCAGTACAAACCCGAAGACGAGGCCATCTTCTCGCGCTGCATACATCTGATGTATTCGCAGACGTCGTTCTCGCGTGAGGAAAAGCAGAACTTCAAGGCGCTCTCGGAAATGGTGCTGCATGGCAACACTCATCTCCTTTTGCCGCTTCTCGAACTGCGGAGCATTTTTGAGAAAGGCTTCTTTCAGGCTTTCGACCTCACACTGAACGATGTTCTCGCCCGCCTCGACAAGGACAGGGTGGAAGACCGTATTCTCAACAACTGGGTTGTGGCTCTCGCCGCTTTCCGTGTTCTCGAACCTCATCTGGGCGATATGCCGTTCTCTTACTCTGACCTTTTCGAGGTCGTGGTTGACGGCATACGCTATCAGAACGACCAGATAAAGAAGTCATCGGACACGGCCAACTTTTGGCTGTATCTCGACTCGATGCACACCCAGGGCAAGGCTAAGGAGAAATGCCACTTTGTCATCAAACGGCTTTCTGCATTCAAGGCACTTAAGAAAGACGAAGTCCGCTTTGTCGAGCCCAAGCGGATTATCTTCCTCAATTTTAAGGCTGTCAGAGCCTTGCTCGAAATGCGCCTTGCCCGGCAGAAATACGGCTCCACGCTCGACATCGCCACGCTCGAATCCTATCTCAAATCCCTCCCGCAGTTCCTCGGCTTCAAGCAGCAGCGCTTTCAGAACCTGCGCACCAACGGCGAACTGGACGAGGAATTTAAGACTGAGGATGGCAAGACAAAGAAGATAATCAGCACTACCCCGTCGAACGCGCTATGTTTCGACTACGACAGTCTCAAAGCGTCTCTCGACCTCAACCTCGAAACTCTGCGTATCACGGAGGACGAGCTTAACGCCGACCTGAACGAGGCCGATAAGGAAGCCGGCAATCCCACTACCACCACTCCCGTATCAGAACCCGAACTACCATTTTAATCATCTATATATGGAAAATCAAGTTATCTCAACCATCAACGGTGCCGAAATCCTCGCCGTTGACCGCGAGGGGGAAATCTTCGTCCCCATCAAACCAATCTGTGTGGCGCTCGGTATCGAGGCCGCACCTCAGCGTGACAAGCTCCAGAAGGACGAATTTTTCAATTCAGTTGGCACGATTATCGTGTCAACTGGCGCCGATGGCAAGAGCTACGAAATGTATGCCCTGCCGTTGAAATTCATCTATGGCTGGCTTGCCACAATCAATCCGGGCAAGGTATCGGGTGAAGCCCGTGAAGCTGTCACACGCTACCGCCGCGAGTGCTACGAAGTGCTCTACGAGCATTTCACAGCTTCGATGGCCAGAACCATCGAGACAAACAATGCAGAAATCGCACTCCTTAACGACCTCAATCACGCCATTACAAGCGAGAAAGAAGCTAAGGCACAGCGACGTAAGCTCGAACAATCGCTTGAAAAGCTCCGCAAGGAGCGTCTGAATCCGCAGCCTATGCTGTTCTGATACGACATCATCCATCTCTCTCCATCCCGATAAGCCATGCAGTTTTGCGTGGCTTTTTTAGGCTCTTTTCTGTGGTTTTCAACAAATTCTGCGGCAGATGTTCTACCCACAAAGGTGTTACAACATCTACTAAATTTACTCCGTTGCATTACAGCGGGTTATTTCTCCAAAAGGGATTTACAAACTCACTACAAGAAATTACAAATTCTTCGATTTTGCATTTTTGAATTACAAGGGTTTACAAAAGAACTGCCTTTATATCTTCTTCTTTTTACATAAGAAAAAGAGATAAGATATAGCCGGTCAGCAGCTTATTCTATGCCGCTGATGACTATGTAAACTCTGTAATTCCTGTAATACCCTGATCCTATATTCCTTCCGTCAAAAATATTTTCCGCTTCGGCAACATTCGGCAGTTTTCGCCATCTTTCGGCATTGATAATCAGTGCATTATGCTTGTTTATCTCGGATTTAATCGCTAACTTTGTATCAATAAAATCAGCGAGTTATGAGCCAAATCTGCCTTTACATACCACTCGAAGACTACCTCGCCGACTGGTTCGTTCACGACCAGGGAGGCAACAATCCCGTCCATCTTATGCGTGGCTCGATTGAGTCGGGTCTACTCGAACAGTTCTTGCAGACACCGCCGGAGGGATATGTGCCCGAAACGGCAGGGGAAGGCAAGCTCGCTATCGTGATACCGAACTTCCGCTACAAGTCGCCGGAGCATTACTTCTATCTGCCCCCGAAAGCGACCGACGCCTTCATCACCTGTCTGCGCCAACGCTTCGACATTATCATGTGGCAGTCGCTTCACCGCTTTTCCTCGGTATTTCATCGGCAGGACCACCTTATCTACGCCTTCATGGAGAAGTACGGCATCGACATGACCGAGAAGAACTGGAACGCCATCGCCAAACGCTATCAGCGTAAGCGCGATTACTACCTGATGAACGAGCGACGCAAAAAAATGAAGAAAAATCGCACTGATTTCAGCAAGTGAAATTCTGAAGTGATACGCATGATACGCTTATGAGAACTTCGATACAGATACTCCCCGGAATTAAGGCCATCGGCTGGGTTGACTGCCGCCGTTTGCCGGCCAACGTTGCACTCTCGGCAATCTGCGGTATGCAGGTGGTTATCCTGACGGATATTCACCCGATAGCCTTCTTCGACGAGCCGACCTGTCAGTGCAAGACCAAGAAGGACGGCGGCGGGTACGAGGACACCGCCACCTTGAAGTTCCTTACCGATAAGAAACTTCCCCGTGGTGCTTGCCACGGCTTTGTCGTTACCGATGTCAACGACAAATCCTATCTGCTCGGCTCGCTCGAAGCTCCGCACCCGCTTGTCGAGCCGGTGAGACGCGCCGGAATACCGTCGGGCGATGCCGCCGGATATGAATACGAAATAAGACACGTCGCCATAAAATCTATGGTGACGTGCGTGATATAAACTTTGCAACCCAACCATCTTCCCAATTAGGTCACAGATTTTGAAGTAAGGAGACCGTTTGCGCGTGAGGCGTAGGCGGTTTTTTCATAGGTAAGTTGAGCCTTTCCTTTCGGAAAAAGCCTTGTTAGCGGAGGTTGAGAGGGAGGGGGCTGACTGCGCGGAACTTGTTGGTGCTTTTCCAATGAGTAGTCATAAACAGCGCGGCTCCGTGGTCGGGCGGTCAAGGT
>JAXJVW010000015.1:0-8436 GCA_036308365.1 Muribaculaceae bacterium | reverse complement strand
TCCCTGCGGCGCTTCCTCGAACTGCACCGCGAATTCGGAATCTAAATTATCTATAATCGGCAAACCATTTCCGTCGCATGATGTTTATATGGAAAAATAAATATCATGAAACACCTCATACTGCTACGCCACGGACAAAGTCAGTGGAATCTTGAAAACCGGTTCACAGGCTGGACCGATGTGGAACTAAGTGACACCGGACTCGAAGAAGCGCGTCGGGCCGGAATGAAAATGAAGCAGGCGGAATTATCGCCTGAGATTTGCTTCACATCCTACCTGCGCCGCGCCATACACACCCTCCAGATCGCACTTGCGGCGATGAACCTCGATTGGCTCCCGGTGACTAAAAACTGGCATCTGAACGAGCGTTTCTACGGTGCGCTGCAAGGACTGAACAAAGCTGAGACTGCGAAACAATTTGGCGACGAACAGGTTAGAATATGGCGCCGGAGCTACGACGTGCAACCCCCGGCCATAACCCCCGACGACCCCCGATTTCCGGGTTTCGACCCACGTTATAATGATGTGCCACGTAGCCAACTGCCACTGACCGAGTCGCTTAAGGATACCATAGAGCGTGTGGAACCGTTTTTCAACAATCAGATTGTCAATGCGCTCCGGACTCATTCAACAGTTCTGATCGCGGCCCATGGAAACAGTTTGAGGGGCATGGTGATGAACCTGCTGAATCTATCGCCCGACGACATAGCGTCATATGAGATTCCAACCGGTCAACCCCTCGTTTTCGAACTCTCCGACGAACTGCAGGTTGCGCGACATTTTCAGTTGTGACACGTGCCGACGACTGATAATTGACAACCGCATGTCAACGGACCGTAGCCGTTGACATGCGGTTGTGATGGTGTTTAAGCATAGCTCGGATTACAGTGTGAGTTCTTGTGAATCATGGAAAATATACTGTCGGATAACCGCATAGATCATCACCTGATGCGACTTCAATCCGAGGTCATCCGTCTGACCGAGAACAAACTCGCCTAACATGGCTGTGGAAATGGCAACTCGCTCTTCCAGCGGAAGAGAATTGATTGTGTCGATGACACGCTGGCTGATTACGATTGATTTCTGATTCATGATATAAGGAATTTTGTACTCTGCAAAATTAATCATGAACTGTGCTTAATTAAGGCACACTAATGTTAAAAGTGAAATCAGGTTTTATCAGCTCCGCCTCAGATAGGGTATCGCCACCCCGCATATCAGGGCGAGCGACATCAACGTCAGAAGCGCGGGCTGCAGCAGTCCCCACACTGTGATCACGTCGCCCCCAATGATATTCATGGCTGTGATGATCCACAGCACGAGCATGATCACTCCGCTGAGAACATAGGCAAGTTTGACCCATGGTGAAAACAGCGGGGCCGGTTTGTGAGGCAAACGGTTCATTGTTTTGCGCACGAACCATTCGTCGCGTCGTTCTTTCGGCAGCTCTTTTTGGAAAAGGTTGCGGAGATTTTCGTCTATGTTGTTTTTGCTGTTATTATTCATGATTTCATTGATTTAGGAGATGGGCCAAACGTGTGCGGGCACGGTTGAGATAACTCTTGACGGTGCCTTCAGGACACCTTGTGATCTGTGACACCTTTTTTATGGGAAGATCTTCCATGTAGAAAAGCAATACTATGGTTCGTTCGGTGTCAGGGAGTTGCGCGAGGGCTGTCTGCAGATCCATGCTTATGTCGCAGCTGTCAGATGGGACATGTGCCTCATCGGGAAGCGGCGTTTCGGGCATCTCTGATTCCTGTCCATATTTACGGGTATAGGAGATGAACTCGTTGTAGCCTATTCGGTAGAGCCAAGTCTTGAACCGCGATATGCCGCGGAACGACCGGATTGACAGATATGCCTTCAGAAAAGTCTCCTGGGCCAGATCGTCGGTCAAGGCGGCGTCGCACCCCGTGAGGTTATAAAGGAAGCGTCGCAATCCTCCTTCATATTCCTTCACCAACTGCCCGAATGCATCGCGATTGTCAGTCGCGACGCATCGGGCAATGAGTGCAAGTTCTTCTATTCTTGACAACATCTCGCTCAGTGTGACAGGTTAATACCGTTTAACAGTGGTTATTTCAGAATATTATAGTAGCTTGCCAGATAGGAGGCACCGATAAGGAAAGGTATGACACCTAACACAGCTACATCAAGTCCGCCCCACACTCCGAACATTATCATCAATCCGACTCCGATAGCCACCAGGCGGAATCCGGCTGTACGCGAACGGATGTCACGAGGAAGGGGAGGAGGCACTGTGCCGTCGGCCGGGGTGCTCTTCAAACCCGATTCAGCCGTATCATGACTGTTTTTCAACGAATTGTTGGTGTAGAATTCTGTCGGCAGGTGGTAGCCCGCATTTATTGCCGTTTCAATCACTTTGTTGCGGTTGCGCATCCTGTAGTAGAAGAACAGCAGCACGAGCGCCACTATGATCGTGATCATCACGCATGGAATCACTATGCTGACCACGGCAATCACAGTGCGTTGCTCCTCACGCTCGCTTATCCATTCGTCACCGGTGTTCACGTTGACTTTGATTTCGGGCACTACCGGATTGATGACAGTGTTAACGTTTCCCGCCGAATCGAGCGATGCATAGGCTATTCCTGATTGAAAAATGGTGTCGTTGAGATCCATCTCAGCGAAAGTTTCCTGTATCGCCTCGTTGACAGCGGCGCGGATTTCCTCAACATCGACCGACGCACTCTGTCGCCTTGCTGACGCCGACGATGTTCCTAAAAACAGTCCGAGTGCAATTAAAGGTAAAATAAAAATGCTTTTCTTCATGTTGTGATTTATTTTTTTTTGTATGCGATTATTGTTTGTTGTTTGATTCTTTGACGTGACATGTGACGAAAAGGTTGCAAACTACTATGCTGTTTACATTATTTAACATTCGGAACAGCTAACCATCCCTCATCCAAAGTGACAAACTTACGAAAAAATTTGTAATTTTGCAGTCAGAATTAAAACATCTTACAATTATGAGAAAAAATATTGTTGCAGGTAACTGGAAAATGAACACCACTCTTCAGGAAGGTGTCGCTCTCGCTAAAGAAGTAAATGAAGCGCTCAAAGGAGCGGCTCCCAAATGTGATGTGATCATTTGTGTGCCTTTCACCCATCTCGCTTCAATCAACGCTGAAATCGATCAGAACAAACTCGGCCTCGGTGCTGAAAACTGCGCTGACCACAAAAACGGCGCTTACACCGGTGAAGTTTCCGCCGCTATGGTAGCTTCAACAGGTGCTACTTACGTGATCCTCGGTCACTCTGAACGTCGTCAGTACTATGGCGAAACCTCTGAAACTCTCCGTGAGAAAATCGCCCTCGCTTTTGAAAACAACCTCAAACCCATTTTCTGCATCGGCGAAGTGCTCGAAGAACGTGAAAATGAAACTCACTTCCAGGTTGTCAAAAAACAGATCGAAGATGCTCTCTTCAATCTCTCAGCAGAAGACTTCGGCAAAATCATTCTCGCTTACGAACCCGTTTGGGCCATCGGAACTGGCAAAACCGCCACTGACGACCAGGCTCAGGAAATGCACGCGTTCATCCGTGGCGTGATCGCTGAGAAATATGGCAAAGAAGTGGCTGACAACACATCTATCCTTTACGGTGGCAGCTGCAAACCCTCAAATGCCGCTGCGCTCTTCGCCAAACCCGACGTGGATGGCGGTCTCATCGGTGGAGCTTCTCTTGACTGCGCTTCATTCATGGGCATCGTAAACGCATTCTAATAGATTGAACATTATTTAGTCAACATTTGATCGAGGGGGAGATGACCCATGGCTCATCGCCCCCTCTTTACTTACAGAACCTTATTCATGAAGTCAACTCCCAAATCACTGCTGTCAGTCATGGCCTTCGCTGCGATCACCTTCGCCGCCGTGGCGCAGACCCCGAAAGTCATGGGGCTGATTGAACGCGACAGCATCATCACCGTAGTTCAGCCCGAGGCCCTCCGGCAAAGACTGGTGGAACGCCAGTCGTCACAGTCATCCGTGAACGAACAAGTTTCAGGCGATGATTCGAAGGACTCAACCCAGCCGGTGGTGACAGGTGGTTACCGCGTTCAGATTTTCGCCGACAACAACGCGCGAACAGCCAAAAACGAAGCGCGCGCTAAAGCCATGGCGATTCAGGAACAGTTGCCCCACCTGGCTACTTATGTGACTTACGACGCTCCTTACTGGAGGCTCCGGGTAGGTGACTTCCGCTCTGAAACCGAGGCTGAATCGGCAGCCGCGGAAATTAAACACTATTTCCCCCAATTCTCGCGCGAAGTGAGAGTGGTCCGCGACAGAATTAACAAATAAAATACGTGTATGACCTCATCCAATAAGGATTTTCAGGATAAGACAGAAGCGTTAGCATTTCACTTCAAAAAAATTATTGAACTCCTGGGTGACGACCCTGACCGCGAAGGTTTGGTCAAGACTCCCGTGCGTGCGGCAAAAGCCATGCTCTTCGCCACTCAAGGCTATGACATGGATCCGCAGCAGGTGATGACTCAAGCCATATTCGAAGACGGCGGATCACGGATGGTCGTAGTGAAGGAAATCGAATTTTACTCATTCTGCGAACATCACATCCTCCCATTTTTCGGCACGGTGTCAATAGGCTATGTCCCTGATGGAAAGATGGTTGGACTGAGCAAACTGGCTCGTTTAGTGAATGTGGTGGCTCGCCGCCTCCAGGTTCAGGAACGGCTCACCGCGGAGATTTGCGAAGCCGTCAACAAGGCTCTCGCACCAAAAGGTGTGATTGTGGTGTGCAGGGCTCAGCACCTGTGCATGAAAATGCGGGGTGTCGAAAAACAGGATTCAAGCACGGTAACCATCCACGACACTGGGGTGTTCCGCAAAGACATGGCCCTGCGAAACGACTTTTTCGAGGCCATCAGATAATCGTCATCAGCCAACGCGTCAACGGGGCTGAGTGTTACTCCCGCAGCCCTGAAAGCTGTCTGCTAACCTGTGTCCACTTATAGAGAAATCATGAAACAGACGATTCCGCAACATCGTCATGACCAGCTGTCGGACAATGGCATACACCTGAAAATTGTGAAATCAGGTGACCCCGGACAACATCCGGCCGACTACGCCCATCGCGATGACTACTATATTTTTGGAGTCATCACCAAGGGTAAGCTGTGCTATGAGGTAGACTTCAGCAGTCGTGTCATCAGTGAGGGTGAACTACAGTTCTTGTTGCCCGGACAGATCCACAGCTACATCGACAGCGAAGATTTCGAAGGATGGATGTTGATGGTGGAAAGCAGTCTCGTCGACGACACCCACAGACAGATTTTTGAAAAGGCGTCATTGCAAGGGAAATTTGCCAAACCCGCCGATTCCGATCTGGAACATATAAAAGCACTTTTTTCGTTGATCGCGGAATTGACCGAAAACGAAACCGACAATCTGATTCTGCGACATCTCATTTCGGCGTTTGTCGGATTGTTCGCCGAGAAGTTCCGCACCACCCCGCAAAGTGACAGACAATGCCGCGACCGTTACATGGACATTGTGATGCGACTCAGGCGGTTCATCGACACAGATCTGGCTGAGAGCCGCTCACCATCGTATTATTCCGGAAAACTGAACATATCAACAGTCTATCTCAACGAGGCTGTCAACGCTGTCACCGGTAAAAGTGCAACCTCATTCATCAGAGATGAAATCATAATTCGCGCCAAACGGATGCTGTTCCACACCGACATGACAGTGAAGCAGATAGCGGCCGCGCTCGGATATGAAGATAATGCCTACTTCACCCGCATGTTCACGAAGGCAACCGGATTATCCCCCTCGAAATTCCGTCAGAAACATTGAATTGTCCAACCCTTGCCTTGATGAGTCCATTGCCTCAGACCGGTTTCAGTTGTAATTTTGTCATAAAACAAAATTATGAAAAAAGCAACTCAATTCCGCATCTGCAACTGGAGCATCCTCGCCATCACAATCCTCATTCTCGCCTCGGGCCTACAACTTGAAATCAACCCCTATGGCGAGAAGATATGGGTATGGCTCCATATCGCTGTCGGAACCCTCTATGCCACCGGAGTCGTATGGCATATGAAACTGCATAACTGGCCACGCACGGCACGAGCCCGAAGAAACAAACACCCATGGCTCGGAACATTCTCCGTTCTGGCCTTGCTGTCAGGAATAATAGACACCGTCCACTGGTTAGGAACATTCAGCCATTCCACCATCGGAGGCCTTCATGGCAAAATCGGCTTCATTATGTTGATTGCCGTGTTCATCCATCTCCGCAAACACATCCGCTTTTATCGGTTGGAAAAATAAGATGGTAATGAAACCGCCCATCACAAAATTTGCATTCCAAAGCTAAAACAAACCAATAGCCCACTTGACCATCCGGTCTAAATATGTTCTTAATGTGTGGGAACGTATCGCAAAATTAAGCAATTAAACGGTAAGGTCTAACGGTAAATCACTTATATCTTTGAGCCTTTTCCCAGATATTAAAATATTGAGCATTTCGATAGAATCTTCTGCCTCAACTTTCTTAACAGCCTCTAACAATTCATACAGCGCTATGTGGTAGAGACAATCTATGTCACCGGTCCCGAGAGCAAGTGATGCAAGACGAGACGGCAAAGGCTCGCCTGTAATTACCACTATATGAGGCAAATGCCCTTTTCGATTCCGAATAAGCCCTAATGCTTCAGTTCGGCTATTTTGAGCCCTGTCACTGCGCATGGTCCATTTGGCTGAGATGGAGGCGTGAAGAATAGGTAGTTTATTAAACTTTTCTCTAATTGATGCAAGACGTGAAAACTCGTCATTGACAACAATCGAAGTTTCATTAATGACATCGTCAGATTCCGGTTCACGATATATTATTATGTCCGGAGCAACGATATAATCATTCCCTATGCATGTGGCTAACTGGGAATCATCTTTTATAAGTCGTTCAAGATAGTCTAAATGTTCATACTGAACAAAGCTGCTCGTTTTTATAGAGTTGCGATTGCCCAACTTATCGATATGCCACTTGCCAGGACGCAAATTTTGTAGCTTCAAGAAGGTATTCTGTAGGAAAACCCTGCATGCCGATTCAAAGTTAGCGCCGATGGTTTGCCCTTCTGCCTTGGAACGTTCTTTGGCATATAGTGCATCTGCGATTATCTTTGCAATTCCCCTTGACAATTTTGAAGATTTGTCAGCATTGCTTGCTATGCCATTATCAATAGTTAGAATTCCGTTCTCAGTCAAATAATGATGGAATCGTTCTCATTCTTGAGCTATAAGGCTTTTCATTTTCTGTTCGTTCTTTGTTGTTTAAAACACCCGCGATCTGTAAACCCACTTCTTTTGCGACGGGCGGCGGAAATGCATTCCCAATCATTCGGCATGCCAATGTTTTTCGTGTGCCAAAATCCCAATCGTCAGGAAATCCTTGAATGCGAGCTATCATTCGAGGTGTAAGTCGAGGCATACCTTCAAATTTTTCATTTGGTGCAACATCTGCGACGCCTTTTCCGTCAACATTCAATTCCGCCCATGCTTTCCGAGCTCTTGTGGGGCCTAAATCCGGTCCTCCATGTCTTTTACTTCCCCCAACGATTGTTGGAGCTATTTTATTAGCTCGCTTTTTCCAATTGTTAACAGATTGCCATCCATTGGCAGCCATTAAATCATATAGACAATCACCAACTGTTGGTGTTGGCAAGTGGGAAACTTCCGGGAAACTAAATGTGTCCTCAATATCTTTCCTTATTCCCACAATGATTACTCTGGGACGGAGCTGTGGAACACCGTAGTCGGAGGCATTTAATAACTTCATGTGAACATTGTAGTTCATTTCCTCCAATTTACTCAGGATTGAAGTACGGTATGCATCAAATTTTGAATCAAGTAGTCCTCTGACATTTTCAATCATAACAGCACGGGGACATATTTCTTCTACTAATCGGAGCATTTCAGGAAACAAATCTCTTTCATCTTCATTGCCAAGCTGCTTCCCAGCCACACTAAACGGAGGGCACGGAACGCCGCCAGCAAGTAGGTCTATTCTACCTCGAAAAGGTGTCCCATCAAAATCCCTGACATCGTTACATCTGACATCCCAATCGGGCCTATTGGGGCACAAGCCGAAAAGTCAGTGCATGATTTTTAGGGAGAAAGTGTTAAATTTGCATCATGAAAACATCGGAAGCATTTTGGATGTTCCTGCCTCAGGGATTAGGAGAGCTGTTTGAGATGGTACGTTTCGAGCGCACAGATCAAGCATATGATATCTGGCTTGATGAGAAGAAAGAGCGGTCGGAGGAAGACCGCCGTAACCCAAATATTGTTGCACGAGGTTACACAGACTATGTTGTGATACAGGACTATCCGTTGCGGGGCAGGCCTGTTTATCTGCACATGCGCAAGAACAAGTGGTGGAACAAGC
>JAXJVW010000014.1:0-6143 GCA_036308365.1 Muribaculaceae bacterium | reverse complement strand
TTTTTTTGATTTTGTTTTCCGTCGCCGCTTTGCTTTGTTTTACCGGTGACCTCCGTCCCGAAAGCGAGTGCAAAGTTAGGCACTTTCCGGGAACTGACCAAATTTTTCGGCAACTATTTTTCAAAAAATTTTATCCACCTCAGCTAACCCTTTTTGTATCAGCTGAATAATTTTTACGCCTGTTTTGAACTTTTTCAGCATAAAACGGTCGTCGCTACATTTAGAGGCAATTTTGTCGGTATATTATTTTTTTTTACTACATTTGCATCCTGGCGAATCCGGAATGGGTCGACGCATGTTTTTTTTTTTAAAATTTTCCGAATCACGGAATTTTCGTTCTGACATCCGTCATCTGACGGCCATCGCCGAGGCTAAAAAGTATGCTCGCTTTTTTCTTTGGTTAGGCTCGAAAGGCATTTTGTGGAGTTTTTCGCAAGTCGACAACCCGCATCCGTCACACGGCGCGCCGGTGAAACGCGCCTTTCTATATATAATTATAATATTGAGTAGATTTCTATTCCTTTATAATCATGACACGTACTTACGACTATTTGATTATTGGTTCCGGAATAGCCGGAATGAGTTTCGCCCTGAAGGTTGCCGACTCAGCCAGAGTGGCCCTGATATGCAAAACCACCCTTGATGAAGCAAACACCGCCCTTGCCCAAGGGGGTGTGGCGTCAGTAACCAACCTGGAAGTGGATAATTTCGAGAAGCATATCCACGACACCATGGTGGCCGGCGACTGGCTCAGCGATCCGCAGGCGGTGAAGAAAGTGGTGGAAGGAGCTCCGGAACAGATCAAGGAATTGATCAAATGGGGGGTGAATTTCGACAAAAAGGATGACGGCTCATTTGACCTGCACCGCGAAGGGGGACATTCGGAGTTCCGAATCCTGCACCACGCCGACAACACCGGCTTCGAGATTCAACGCGGACTAATTGAAGCCGTAAAGCGGCACCCCAACATCGACATCTACCAGAACCACTTCGCCATTGAGATAATCACGGAGCACCATCTGGGAAAAATCGTCACTCGCCGAACCCCCGACAAAACATGCTTCGGAGCCTACGTGCTCAATCAGGAGAATGGCCAGATCGACACTTTCCTGGCAAAAATCACTCTTATGGCCACCGGAGGCGTAGGTGCGGTTTATCAAACCACCACCAATCCGCTGGTGGCGACGGGCGACGGAATAGCAATGGTTTACCGCGCCAAAGGTGAGGTGAAAGATATGGAATTCATCCAGTTTCACCCAACGGCGCTGTTCCATCCCGGCGACCGTCCGTCGTTCCTGATCACCGAGGCCATGCGCGGCTACGGGGCCGTGCTCCGGAACCTCCGCGGCGAGGAGTTCATGCACAAGTATGACCCGAGGCTCTCACTGGCGCCGCGCGACATCGTGGCCCGGGCCATCGACTCCGAGATGAAGCAGTGGGGCGACGACCACGTGTATCTCGACGTGACCCACAAGGATCCCGAGGAGACCAAACACCACTTCCCGAACATCTACCAGCACTGTCTTGAACTGGGCATCGACATCACCAAAGACTACATCCCCGTGGCCCCGGCGGCCCACTATCTGTGCGGCGGAATAAAGGTGGACACCAACGGCGAATCGACAATCAAACACCTCTACGCCGTGGGCGAATGCTCATGCACCGGCCTGCACGGCGGCAACCGTCTGGCATCGAACTCCCTGATCGAGGCGGTGGTTTATGCCGACGCTGCGGCCAAACATGCAAAAAAAGTGATCTCAGGATGCCATCTGCGTACCGACGTGCCCCAGTGGAACGATGAAGGCACACGCCATCCCGAGGAAATGGTGCTGATAACCCAAAGCATCAAGGAAGTGAACCAGATCATGGGCACATACGTGGGAATCGTTCGCTCGAACCTCCGCCTTGACCGCGCATGGAACCGACTCGACATCCTCTATGAGGAAACCGAGAAACTGTTCAAATGCTCTAAAGCGTCACGCGAAATATGTGAACTGCGCAACATAATCAACGTGGGCTACCTGATTATGCGTCAGGCCAAAGAACGCAAAGAATCGCGCGGACTCCACTTCACAATCGACTATCCCCCTGTGAAACAGAACAATTGACACTCGGCGCATGTTATCAGAAAGACACCACGCCGCCCAACGGACAGCATAGGCCGTAAACCTGAAACTGCACCCCTCCAACACTCATGACACTGAACACACTGATCAGAAACATCATTGCGGCACTGAGCCTGGCGCTTCCGTTTATTGCTGAAGCGTCGGCCCGGACCGACACCGAAATGCTACAGCTGCAGCTCGACTCCATAGGCTCGGGGCGGCAGGATGTGTTTCGTGGCAAATACCACACGGTCACTCCCGAGGGTGACTCCGTGCTGGTGCTCGTGTTCAACAACATCACAGTGTTTCCGCCCCTGAAATTCAAAAACAAAAAGGAAGAGGAATTCTACTGGCGCACCGTCAGAGACGTCAAACGCACCCTACCCTACGCCAAACTGATTTGCGAAACCCTGACCGAAACCTATGAATACATCGAAACACTGCCCACGAAAAAGGAGCGTGAGCAACACCTGAAACAGATGGAAAAAGATGTGTTCAACCAATACAAGCCGATTCTGAAGAAATTCACCAAAAATCAGGCACGACTGCTCGTAAAACTCATTCAACGCGAAACCAACCAGTCGAGCTACAACATTCTCAAGGCATTCCTCGGTACATTCCGAGCCGGATTCTGGCAAACATTCGGCAAATTTTTCGGCGTAAACCTCAAAGGAGAGTATCACCCCGAAAAAAACAGGCAGGACGCCATCATTGAACGCGTATGCGTGGCCGTGGAACAAGGCCTACTCTGATTCTGCCGTCATTCTCAACGCTCCCCAAAATACAGACGTACAGGTCAACAAAGGTGCCGAGAATCCACTTATAGCCCCCTCCCCCCAAAAAAACAGCGCGCCGGAAACCTGAATTCCCGGCGCACGTTTATCATGCAACCTGCATACCACTGCTGGGCATGCAGCGATCAGCAATAAAGAGCTTTCATGATTGAGTTGATGTGATCGTCAACGATATTCAAGCCCGTCGACAACATCACTCCCACCATTGTTTCATTGATGGAACGGTCATCGACACTGGCCGAACAACGGACAGCCAACTCGCCATCCTCAGGGTCGCAATACACTGCCCCGAACAAAACCTCATAGTTTATCTTGTTCAAAACAGGCAGAATCTTCTCAACCTGCTTCACCGGAATAGAATGGCTCGGATAAACAAACACACTGAACCACTCCCTCTCCTCATTATAAACCATGCGGACCTTCACACGGTCATTGTCCAGGGTGAAACCCATGGAAAAACAACATTTCTCCTCGTCATGGTCATATTTATATTCATGTCCTTCAAGAAACCCGCGTATGGTGGCTGCGATGAGCCCTTCATTAGTATTCATATCCTTACTATACATTATTATAATTTAACCCTTCGACACGAAAGCCTTCTACGGCCATCATGTCAGCGAACCGTAAAGTTACATTAAAAAAACCACTCCTCAAACCTTTTCATCAATAATTTTTCTTAAATTTGCATCATAGAGAGCGTTTGACACACTCCCTCTCTGGCAACAGCGCCATTAAACATGGACGGCCGTCAAACTTAACCCAGAAAACACCAACCCGACATGAAAATACATCTGACAGCACTATTCCTGACACTCGCCGCATTCACCTCAGCGGCATTCAACCCCCACGAAACACGCTTTCACGACCAACAGTCCGACACGGCCCGGATCACCCAGATACTCATTGACGCCTCACGGATTCAGCAACCCGGACAAAGAGTATCCGCAATAGGTAAAAAATTCATCGACACACCCTACGTGGCCCACACCCTGGAGGACTCCGTAGAACAGCTCACCGTAAACCTGTCGGAACTCGACTGCACGACATTCGTTGAAACAGTGATGGCGCTCGCCATAACAGCCGGCGAAAAACGCACCTCATGGCGCGACTTCGTCTACAACCTCCGCCGCATACGCTACCGCAACGGCGAAATAAACGGCTACCCCTCGCGTCTGCACTACATTTCCGACTGGATCGTCGACAACTCCCACCGCGGAAACTTCACCGAGGTGACAAACCGTCTGCCTGAGCACCGCTACGTGGTGAAAAGCATAAACTTTATGTCGCGCCACGCCAACAGTTATCCCGCACTGGCCGACTCGGCCGCTCTTGACCGCATCAAACAGATTGAACGCGGCTACATCAACCACCGCTACCCGATAATCCGCACCAACGCCCTGGCAAACAAAACAGTCTACGGGGCACTCCGCGAGGGCGACATCGTGGCCTTGACAACATCAAACAAAAATCTCGATGTGTCACACCTGGGCCTCATAACCTTTGTCGACGGCAAACCCCACCTGCTCCACGCATCATCATCGCTCGGAAAAGTAACCGTCACAACCATCCCGCTCCACGACTTTCTGAAGCGCAACACATCGCTCACCGGCATACGCGTCATAAGGCTCAACGATTGACAGCGAGCTACCCGCTCCGACTTTCCAATCAAGGCTCTATATAGAAAAAAGGTGCCACACCCAGCGGTGAAGCACCTTTTTCCATATAGAACTTAAATTAAATTCTCGCCAAATTATTTACGTTTGGTTTTTTTGCCATAACCGTAAGCGGCAGCTGCGCCGAGTTCCTCTTCGATGCGGAGAAGCTGGTTGTATTTAGCCATACGGTCAGAACGGCTTGCAGAACCGGTTTTGATCTGTCCGGCGTTGGTAGCAACAGCGATGTCAGCGATAGTGGCATCTTCAGTTTCACCTGAACGGTGAGAGATTACAGCGGTGTAACCGTTGCGCTGAGCGAGCTCAACAGCACGGAGAGTCTCGGTCAGTGAACCGATCTGGTTAACTTTAACGAGGATTGAGTTAGCGCAACCTTCGTTGATGCCGCGCTGCAGATATTTCACGTTAGTAACGAACAGGTCATCACCAACGAGCTGGCAACGGTCGCCGATCTTGTCGGTCAGAACCTTCCAACCTGCCCAGTCATCTTCAGCCATACCGTCTTCGATTGAGTCGATGGGGTATTCAGTGATGAGTTTTTCAAGGAAAGCAGCCTGCTCTTCTGAAGTGAGTTTTTTGCCGTTGGGTTCTTTGACTGTGCCGTCTTTGAGCTGGTGGTAGTCGTAAACGCCATCCTGATAGAATTCAGATGAAGCGCAGTCCAGACCGATAGTTACATCTTTTCCGGGAACATAACCTGCTTTTTCGATAGCTTTGATGATTACGTTGAGTGCGTCTTCAGTGCCGTCGAGCGCGGGAGCGAAACCACCTTCGTCACCTACCGCGGTTGAGAGGCCACGTTCATGAAGCACTTTTTTGAGGTTGTGGAACACCTCGGTGCCCATGCGGATGCCTTCGTGGAATGACTGAGCGCCAACGGGGCGGATCATGAATTCCTGGAAGCAGATGGGAGCGTCAGAGTGAGCGCCACCGTTGATGATGTTCATCATGGGAACGGGAAGAGCGTATGTGTTGCATCCGCCGATATATTTGTAGAGGGGCAGATCGAGATAGTCAGCAGCTGCTTTGGCCACTGCGAGTGACACACCGAGGATGGCGTTGGCACCGAGGTTTGATTTGGTGTCGGTTCCATCGAGGGCGAGCATTTTCTCGTCGATTGCGATCTGGTCGAGCGCGCTCATGCCAACCAGCGCTTCTGCGATGGGGCCATTGACGTTAGCCACGGCTTTGAGAACACCTTTGCCCATGTAACGGCCTTTGTCGCCGTCACGGAGTTCGAGTGCTTCGTTCACACCTGTTGACGCACCGCTGGGAACAGATGCGCGGCCACGTGCGCCTGATTCAAGAATTACGTCTACTTCCACTGTGGGGTTACCGCGTGAATCGAGTACTTCACGACCGATGATTTTTTCTATTTTCATCTTGTTTTGAATTTAATTATTTTGGGTAATCTATTATTAATCAACGTATTTATGGCTTTTCGCCGTGTACCCTCACAGGCCTTGGGGCCGGGTGGGCGTTATGTGGTGCAAAGTTAACAAAAATTGTTGTAAAATCCTTGATTTCTACTCTCCTAATGAATTAATTATTATTAATTTTTGTTTCCTTGT
>JAXJVW010000013.1:0-3651 GCA_036308365.1 Muribaculaceae bacterium | reverse complement strand
GTTTATGTCATGCATCTTAGGCGTTACGACAACAGAGCGGGTTTGCTCCTTGTCGAGCCATTCAGCACCAATTCGGAAATACGAGAAGAACCCATCGCGACGTTCTTCCGGGTCAAACTCATAGCGTATGAGATTGACCATCGAGGAATGAAATCTCGATGTGTCGTAATTGATGCGGCGGCGCAACTGTTCAAGGTCAATGCCTTGAAGTAGCTCCGGGTCAATCGGCCGATGTTCCTGAATCGCTATCATCTACTGCTTTAAGTTGAAGCCATGCATCAAAATATTGATTGGCTTCTTTTGTTGATTTGACTGTGAGTATGCCATCTTTGATGTATTCCTTGATTAGAGGAATGACTTCAAATTTAATTTTCATAGCAAGCTCATCATAGTTTTCAGCCATAAAGTAGCTATGCCCGACCATAAGGTCTTCGATGTCCATGTCGGCATACTTATGGCTCTCAATGAACTTCTTCACATCGTCAAAGAGCAGTCTGGCAGTCTCGTCTTTAATTATGTCGCGCCTGGCTGGAGTGGTAAGGAAGGCGAAGCGACGGCGAATAGCATAGTCGAGTGTCCCTGTCGAACGGTCGGTGGTGTTCATTGTACCGATGATATAGATATTCTGAGGCACACCGAAGTCTGCTTGCTTTGAATAAGGAAGCGACAAAGTTACCGGGTGTTCAGCACCGATACGTTTATCTTTTTCGATGAGTGTTATCAACTCACCGAAAACTTTGGAAACGTTGGCGCGGTTGATTTCATCGATGATAAGAACATACGGCTTTTCTGCGTTAACCAGCTCTGATTTTGTGGCCGGAGCATAAAGCTCGATGACATCAAGCAAATCTTTGAGTTGAATGGAAAGACGATAGACGGTGCCAAGCGTCATGTGCTTTCCATTATTGATGTCTTTGATGTTATGCTGTATGCCTTTGACAATCCAACGCACGGGACGATAACGCGGCAGATTACCGCCTTCAGGGCGATATTCGTAGTCGCCTGTAACGATGCCGATAGCATCGGTTTCGTCCTGACTCCAGCAGCTGACAACAATATCACCAATCTGCATATCGTGTTGGAATGCGCGGAGTATGTTTTTACCCTCGGTAACTTGTGGATTGTCCTCAGCAAAATCAAGGTCGCCATAATCAGACCATCCGACACGGATATATCCGTTAGCCATGCAATCGCGGCGAGTCGGATTGTCGCCTGTGCTCTCCAATGATACTTTCCAAATGGTTGGGTTACTGTTCATTCCTTCCAAAAGGTTGTCGGTGCCTGAAGCAACAACCTCGGAGGCTACTTTTGCCGAGGCGCATAGTTGTTTGAAGATTCCGTCTTCAATTTCGTAGCGGACGGCTCCGGCCTCATGAACCGGCTTGATACCCTCAATGAAATCTTCATAGTCCATAGACTGATGGAATGTTGTAAAACCTATGCGACGTTCAGAGCGAAGTTCTTCGTAACGTGCCATAATATCATCGTGGCTTTCAGGAACGTTACCGTCAATTATAGCCAACGCAAGCGCAGCGGTATTGTAGGTTTTACCTGTGCCGGGGGCACCTTGAAGTATGAGGTTTTTCTTGCTTTTGAGCAAGTTGCAAGCCTGTTCGATAAATGGGTCCATTGGAATTGACTGATTCAGATATAAAGATTTTTCAATCGATGTGTACCAACGGCTAATCCAAAAGCCGAAGTCGATTGTAAGCGTTTGAAGATTAGGGTCGCTGTAAAGCGTGGGGTCATCGCCACGGAGTTTGGCAATTGTATCGATAGCCTCAGGGCTGTTACGGAGAATTTGATTAAGTTCGCCGTACATTTTGAAGCCCTTAATCATTTCAGACACCTTGCCATTCTGCTTAATGCGATATTCCAGACCGGTCTTCTCGGCAACCGTGCTATATTCGGTTGATTTGAAAATCAAATATTTTTCAGGATAGCGAAGCCACAAATATGTACTTATTGCATTAGTGTTCTGATAGTGGTTCTTCGCATTGGTATCATATTTTTTACGCAAATCCTCAGCCCGGTTCATGAAGTTGTCAACTCTGAGTTCCAGTGGTTGGGACTCATCATAGAGGCTGATAAACATTGAGCGCACTGCCTCCGCATCATATTTGGTGAGATAAAGAATATATTGACGTGGAGTAAAATGAGCTGACGCTAAAAGATTTGCACTCTTGGCTGTGGCCGTTTCAAACATTGACCCGAAATCTTCGGCATCAATGTCCCAGTGTTCTTGAAACCATTGAACGCCCTCCCATTTATATCGCTCGTCTGGCCAATTTTCAGGGAGTTTAGAGATATAGTATGCAAGAATATCTTGCATTAAATTGTCTCGCAGAGCTTCGATAAGTTCCTGGCGGAGCGTCCACTCAAAAGCATCAGAGTCACCTTTGATGTTTCGACCTTTACCCATTGCAACAGGCCAATAAGAACGTTCACCTTTGCTGTTCTCGACGACGAACGTGCCGAGGTGGTTCATTATGGCTTTACCAAACATCCACACAGGATTGTTGTAATTATTCTTGGTATAGCCATACTTATTAGCGCATTGAGTACAAGTCGCTTTATACTCCGGCATAAAGTAGAACGACATCAATGCTCGGCGAATCGACGGTGTCGTGAGCTTAGGGTTGGCAAGTATCGGTTTCCAATCCTCTTTAGTAAGAGGAATTTGGCAGGTGACTATTCCATTGCCAACTACCTCCTTTATTATTATTTGTTGACCTATTGCCATAATTAATTCTGTATAGAGGTCAATTTACCATTTTCAAAATATAAGTAACTGTCATAGTAAATCCACTGCTCACGTTTTCCATAACGTGTTGTGGTAGTGTTTACTTTTCTTGGCCATAGCCAATGCCGGAGCAGTAAGCGAGAGCTTCGGCTTCGGTAGCAAATTCTTCGGGTTCGGGGATGTAGAAAGTATCGTCGGAGTCAAGATATTCTTTGAAGCCGTCGAGGTCTTCATTCTGAATGAAGTTGATGGCGAGCGGGTCTGAAACAACGTAAACTTGTACTGACATAGCGGTCTGATTTTGAAGCGTTTTATTATGTGCAAAGATAATAAAAAACGCTGACTTACACAAGTTTGCGAGCGAAGAAAATAAAATATTTTCATAGCAATGCAAATGTGCACAATAGGCCGTTGACTTGGGTTTTGCAATGTAGTAACTTTGCCTCACGAAAGTAAATTCACAAGGTGTTCAGCGAGCACTGCGTGGTTGCATTGTAAAACTTAAAAAATCAACGAATATGAACAGCTACATTGATGACTTCATGGCCGTAATGGCCGATGTGAAGAAACAGATTGAAACAGGCGCAGACAAGTTCGGTGAGGGTCAAGTCGGCACAGCCTACATTGATTGGGGCGTAAGTTCTGACATTTGGCAGAACTGCCCCAAAAAAGAGATAGCCGACCGGGTGGCATCGGAGATG
Organism: Muribaculaceae bacterium; assembly: GCA_036308365.1. Lineage (GTDB taxonomy): Bacteria > Bacteroidota > Bacteroidia > Bacteroidales > Muribaculaceae > CAJUPY01. The sequence goes on along the minus strand of JAXJVW010000013.1, from coordinate 207 downwards.
CAGCGCGGAGGCTATCGCGTATATATTCAACGTATGGGGCACGGGAGCAGCAAGATTCCGCAGGGAACGCCTACTTGCTACCGCATATATGCGGAGGGCTTGAAGCCCAACGGATATATGGAAGAATTTAATTGAGGCAGAAATCAAGCTCGATGAGTTCGGAATAGGACTCAGCGAGTTTGCGAATGGCGGCGGTGTCCGGCACCC
>JAXJVW010000012.1:0-2283 GCA_036308365.1 Muribaculaceae bacterium | reverse complement strand
GTCGACACCATCATGCTCGGCTTCAACAACCGTTTCGGCGCAGGTCCGCACACATCGTTCGAAGAAACCCGCCAACAGGCAAAAGCCATGGGGATAAACCTGCTGCAGGCATCCGAAGCCAAACTCCACGGCGACCCCATATCATCGACCATCATCCGAAACCATCTGCTCAACCGTCAGCTCCACGAAGCCAACACCCTTCTCGGTCGCCCCTACACCCTCACCGGCACAGTTGTCCACGGCAAACAGATAGGCCGCACCATAGGCTTCCCCACAGCCAACATACAGCCAGACTCACCCCACAAACTGATTCCGGCCAACGGAGTCTACGCATGCATGGCCACACTGGCATCAGGCAAAACCTATCCGGCCATGGTCAACATTGGCCGACGCCCCACCGTTGACCCCGCTTCGCCAACCATTTCAATCGAAGCCCACATAATCGGCATCGACAAAAAACTCTACGGACAGTCAGTCACCATCAGTTTTATCCACATGCTGCGCGAGGAGCAGAAATTCAGCTCACTCCAGAATCTACGCACCCAACTTCAGCAAGATAAAATCAACGCTCTTAATCGTCTGGAATTCAATAAATAAACCAGCAACACATAAAAAACATGCAAAATTCCTGCAAAAAAATCCCGCAAAAATTTGCACAGTTCAAATAAAAGGCGTACCTTTGCAAACGTAAAACAACAATGCCTTGTGGTGTAATGGTAGCACGTCGGATTCTGGTTCCGCCTGCGGGGGTTCGAATCCCTCCAAGGCAACAAAAGAGTTAAGCCAAGCTTAACTCTTTTTTTGTGTCCCGTCGCGAGCGTTTGTGCCCCCGTCGCTAAAATAGGGTCAGCGGACAGGAGCGGTTGGTAGGCCCCCCCCCGGTACTACACAGTTAACCGGAAAGTTTCGATAGGCGGTACATGAAGAATTTGACATCTCCGACACCCCGGAACTGAGTACGGAACGCCTTTATATTGGCGTTGAACGATTCAGCCGATGCGTTTGTGAACCTCTGCTCGAAGTAGTTGATGATGGATGTGTTGTGATTCTCAAAAAGGTTCAAGCACCTTGTCGAACTCTGGATTGTCGAACTTCTCGACATCGTTATACCACCTTGCCAGATTAAGCCTTGCCTCATCGGATGTGGACTTTTTGTTGAATATGTCAATCATGCCAAGGTACAGTGCATAAGCCTTTTCCAGATCCGGGAACTTTTCAAAAAGTATTTTGGCTCTGATTGATTGTTGTTCATTCCATTTTGACTTATGCTTGAGAATGATATGGCGGCTGCGTGCCATTATCTGCGGCATGGTCTCTCCATTTTCTATAAGGCATGGCGTCCATTGACCCCGCAAGTCACGCTCCTGCTTGTTGCGGCAGGCATTACGCTTTGCGCGATGCTCTTTAATCGCCTTGTTCTCTTGGTCTAGCACCTCCCAGCGGTGGCGGATACGCAGTTGATCAACGGCCTCGGACATAATCTGCAGCACATGGAACCGGTCGTTCACCAGCTTTGCCGCTGGAAATGCCGACTTGACAGTCAGCATCATAGCCGAGGACAAGTCGGTTGTTACCGTCTTGACTTCCAGCCGTTTTTTCAATGGAATTTTCTTCAGGATGCCGCTGACCACCTCCGAGGCTACCCCGTTGACCATCGCGGCAAGCGTGCCATTGCGGCCATGGGCGGCCTTGTTAGTCAGTATCGTGTATACATCGCCATTGATAAGACACGTCTCATCAAGACTCATGTCCCGATCGATGTTGTCTGGGGAAAGGACATTCGGCGCGGACTGTGACCGCACGTTTGAGTACACCTCACTCAAAGCCGACATTAAAGGAACAATCACCAATATCAAAAATCCTACCAGCGGCGAAATCATTGCTGACGGCATTGGCGAAGTGACCATTGACAAAAATATAAAAGCGCCGGGCGATTGCAAAATCATCATCAGAGGTGATGAAAGCGCGAAGAACAGCTGATTAGGTAAATAATATTAGCAAAAAATTAAAGACGGTGCAAGGCTTATGCCATGCACCGTTTTAATTATATGCGAACCTAACTAAGTTATGAGACCATGGGAAACGACGATCCATTTTGAGCGGTTGAAAACAAAGAGAGTCGACTTTCATCGGATGATCACGTATGTCACACAATGGTATAAAATGAGGAAAACCGGACGATGACTTTTGAAGTCTTCATCCGGTCTTCGTTAAAGAGGCGGTTACCTACTCTCCCACTTTCGCAGTACCATCGGCGTGGTGAGGTTTAACTTCTCTGTTCGG
>JAXJVW010000011.1:0-5601 GCA_036308365.1 Muribaculaceae bacterium | reverse complement strand
GATTTCAGCACGTTGAGTCGGCCGAGCCGTTCTTCGGGCTGGCCGGCGACAATCCAGTTTATGTTGGCGTTGTAGTCCATGCCAATACAGATGGGGCGGTACCGGTCAAGGTCACGGTCTGCACGGCAGTCCATAGCTTCGGGCTGGAAGTCGAAGCCTATGGTGTCGAGGTATTCGAAATCGCTGTCGTTATATTTGTGATCTTCTTTCATTGAGCTATAGAAACCGTCGCGGGCAATACCGATTTTACGACACATGATGGAGGTCTGGAAGGTCAACGGGGTGAGGTCGCGCTTCATGTCGCGCAGGTACTGTTCGCCGAGAAGCTGCACGTTTTCTACTGATGAGTATTCTCTATAGTAGGTGGCCACGGAGCGCAGTTTATTTATGTTGGCATCGAGTCTCCGCAGGTGGCCACGGAGATAGGCCGGGGGCTCTATCCCTTTCTGGCGCATCTCGAGGATTTTCTGCTTGAGTCGCCACTGCTCGACTACCCCGGCTTCGATGGCCCGGATGATCTTGAGGTTTTTCTCGGTGTTCATATCTTTTTCATACTCGAGGAACCATGACCCTTTTTTGCTTTGTGGCATGTCGGAGAGTATGAGCATGGCGTGGTTAAAGGAGTGGCGGGAGAAGTGTGTTTTGATGCCACCATTCGCCGGCAAGGTCTCCTGGTGGAGTTTCACGGGGTCGATAAATTTGGCCTCGTCGACGAGCAACCACGACAGGGTCAGTGAGTTGGCTGCACCTTTCCTGTCTTGCGAGAGGATGACGGCCACAGAGCCGTTATAAAATGAGATGCACTGCTCCCAGTCTTCGGGCTCGGTGATTGGTTTGGCGAAGGATTTTGGTGGTCGTCGACCTACTACATAATGTATACCTTTTTTGAACCCCCACCGTTCCCATGCGGCGAATAGTCCGGGGAGGGTGTTCGTGAGGCCATGTTTGAAGGTGGGGACTACGATGCCACCGGTGCTTCCGGGCATCCTCTGCATCATCTTCAGCACGTAGGGGGCTGCTATTGAGTCGGTCTTGCCGGTACGGCGACCGGCAACAACGATGGTGGTCCTGGCTGCAATGAGCTGGGCCATCAACTGGGGGCGGTTGAAGTATACCTGTTTGGCTTTTGGGTTTACTTGTGCCATGGGTCTATCTATTGTGGAGCATTTGTAGCATCGGGGAACAGGTGCTGTTCTTCGAGATCGGCCTCCTCGAATTCAACATCCTGAATGTCGGGATAGTCTCGCAGAAGTTCTTTGGTGAGGCGGGAAATATGGTTGTAAAGGTCGGGGATGGGTGTCAGCCCGAGGACGGTGGGGTCGGTGGTGGCGCACCAGGGCTGGATAGGCACGAGGTCATATTCGGGGCTGTACTCATCTGGCTTGTCAAAACCGTTGACTTTCGACAGGGTGGCGATGACTCGTTCCATGGTTTTTGTGTCTTTCCTTGCCTTGGCCATGGCGTAGGTTTCCGACAACATCTCGTTGGCTTTGGCCCTGTAATATTCTTTGGATTTACAGGAGAGCAACGGCACGAGCTGATGTATAACGCTGATGTCGGAATAAGCCGTGGACTGCGACACGCCATAACGGCTCATGATCTGGTCGCGCAACTGCCGGTCTTTCATTGAGGGGTTAGCGAGCCAGTAGTTATACATGTCGCGCAACCGCATCACTCGCTCGGCGAGGGGTGCGGGATACTTCTCCCTGAGTTCATCTTCGGAAGCGAACAGGTCGACTTTACAGGCTTCGAGGGGTGAAATGATCAATGCCATAGTTATTCGTCATCCTCCATATCAAGCAGGGCCTTTTCTGACATCTCCAGTGCAGCAGGCGACCCCACCCTGGCAAGCATGGCCATCTGTTTTCGTATCTCGATTTTCTGCGAGATCTTCCCTTTCAGGTAAGCTATCCTGGCGGGATGGCCTACGCAGTTGATGTCGGTCTTAAGTTCTAACTCGGGCACCCCGAGCGATATGGCTATTTCGGTGGCTGGCATATATAGCGAGGCGAGCTGCTCAATGGATTGCAACTCTGCTGGTGAATATTTCATGAAATGGCACTGATTGATGAGTTATTACATATTGTAGCTGCTCATGCAGGGCATCGAATACGGCGCTGTCGGTGGTTATGCTCCCGGACTCGTACCGGTTACCCCTGGTAAGGTTCTGGCTCATCACCACGGCGACTTTCCACTGGTCATTGGATACTAAAAGTAGCTTGGAGTGGTTGTCGGCAAGGTAGCAGTTCCTGACGGTCTGGGCGATGAAGGGCCACAAAATAAGGGTTTTGTTGGTGGCTTTGAAGTCGAGGACTATGTCGAGTCGCCGCACGAGGTTCTCTTTCTCTATAAAGAAGATCCTCCGGAGGAATTCTTCGGAAATGGAGAAAGAGGTCATCTGAACGTCGGCCGGGCCGGTCTGCTCAAGTATCCATTTGAGCACATCTGCGACCTGCAGTGAGTTGCTCAGGTAGGCCTGGCAGGGGGTCTCGGCTAACGGATGGAGTATCTTGGCTATGCCGGCGTTGCGTTTCATTTAAGCAGTTTGGCTTCGGCCATTTTTGCCCGGAGCCGGTCTGAGGGTGCGTTGATTTTGGCGTAGGCTGTCCGGATTCGCTCGGCTAGATCTTCTTTGGGGGCTTTCATGTACTGGCCGAGGAGCAGGTTGCAGAGTTTGGCTGCGTTGGCCGATTCGGCGCGGGCGTCAACGGTCGGAGCGATATCAGCAGGCGGTGTTCCTTTAATGTAGTGGTCGTATTTATCCCAGTTGGAGCGGTAGAGGCGGTCTTGCTCCACGAGGTATTTGGCCCAGGGATAGCGGTCGCTATCGGGGCAGGTGGAGTTCTCGGGGGTGATGAGGCGCAGTTTGGTGTGGGCATCTCTCATCCGGTGCAGCACTTCGGCGTTTTCTTCATAGAGTCGCTGTATTTCGGGGGGCAGTTCGTCATGATCGGCTCGCTTTCCTCGCTGGAATGTTGTCCGCTTGGATGGTTCGGGGTTCTCAAGACCACGGGCTTTGGCTATCCCTTTCACTTCTCCCATCAGTGCGGCCACTTCTTCATGGGTGATGTTTACAAGGCGTTGTTTGTAGATTTTCTGAAGGTGATATTCTATCACTTCACCGTTTTTCGACAGGTTCCTCATGATGTTGGAGTAGAGAATCCTGTTGCGTGTCACCTGCAGAAGCAGGGTGGCACCGGTGGCGAGATTACGTTTCCCGGGCTCTATATCGAGCCATTCTTTTATTTTGGGGGTCAGTTCTAAATTGATCATTGCTTTCTTAGTTCAGAGTTTGTTGTTGATTCCGGCTATGAACAGCAAGGTTTTCTGATATGGCCGGAGCAGTTCGTTCATCCCTTTGAGGGTGGAACCGGTGGTGACGAAGTCATCGAAGACTATGATGTTTGGTTCCGCCGGAAGGAGGTTCAGGGAGAACACGGCGTTGATGCGCTGACGTGAGTGGCAGAAGGCTACATCTTCATAGAAGGGAATCTGAAGCCTTTGGTGTATTTCTTCGCAGATTAACGAGGCGAAGTTCCGCTCTTTGTGTCGGCGCTTGGGCGAGGTGCAGATGCACCACCCTCCGGCATGCAGTGAATTCCCGAGCATCTTAATTAAAAAATCCGACACGGCCTCCGCAAAATGCGGGATCTCAGCCGGGTCGGATTTTATTTCGGTGAGGGTGCGCCCCATCAGGCTCTTTTGCCATAGCGAGAGAAACAGGAGTCCGGCACGGGGCGTGAGCCTCGGCCTATACTCAAAGTTGCATCGCGCTTCGGTGCTCTTATCCCAGCTCTTGCGGGATTCGATGGCAAAGAGGTCTTTTCCTGCGGGGAGGGTCCCGAGGTCGGGAGTACCGTCGGCCACCTCATAATCCGCCAGGATAGAGGTGACCAGCGACGGTAAGCTCTCGAAGTTCGGTTCGTCAGGCTCCGGCTCCTTCGTTGATGATGCCATCTTCTGTGGGGATAGGTCCATCGTAGAAGGGGGCGTCGGCGATGTCGTCGGCTTCGAGGGCGAAGGTGGTGCCGGCACTGCCGGTGGCTCCCTGGCCGTTGTCGCGCGAGGGTGAAACCGTGGCGCCGTTGTATTTCTCGCAACCGACAACACGGAAGCGTCCATCCATATCTTCTACCAGGGCGATGACCCTGGTGTTGATCAGGGTGGTGGCTGCTGCAGCGGCTTCGGGTCCGATGCCGGGGTGTACGATGGTCGTTGTCACCTTGAAGGTCTTGGAGGGTTCTTCGCCTTGGGTCTCGGATTTGAACTCAGCCTTGCTCGGCAGGTGGTCGTAACGTTTGAATTTCTCACCTTCGGCCAGGGTGAATTCTCCCTCGTAGGTGGCGGAGGTGGGTCGGCCATATTCGTCCGTGGGCAGTGTGGGATAGCCCAGGATGGAGGATACGGCTATGAGGTAGGCGCTACGCTTGATGCCGGGCGTAACGGGCACACCCTCGCAGCGTTTCAGCTCCTGCAGGGTGGCAAAGCATGATTTTGGATTGGGTGCCATGGTTAATGGGTTTAAGCGTTAGCGAATTCGACTATTCTCAGGCGACGCGGGTCAATGCTTCTGAACTGGAAGCCGAGCCACATGTCTGAGGCCATGCTGAGGTCGTAGTGGCCTGTGCGCATGATGTCTGTGGTGGTTTCGTCACCTTTGTTGTACACTCCGGCGAGGAGGTTGCTGGTCTGGGTGATGATGGCTTTGTTGGTGCCGTCGAGCTCGGGCAGACCAACGAGGGTGAGTTTGCGACAGCTACCTTCTACGTAGGGTTGGTCGTACTGTGTGTTGTAGCTGATGCCTGAGTGGGTCAGCAGGTAGCTTTCGTTGTATTTGTCGGCGAAATCGGTGGAAACGAGCATCACGTTGTTTTCTCGGCGCAGGAAGGGGTTCATCGAGAACAGGATCTCTTTGGCGATGTCGACGGCGTTGGCGTTGGTGACGGCGTCGGCAATCTTGATGAGGTTTCCTTTGGCTTCGCTGATGTTGCCGGCGGTGATCTCTTTCTCGGCGATGGTGAGTAGGCCGTCGCAGAGGTCGAGGGTGGTGTCACCTTCGGGGTTGCGTTTGCCGGTGAATGCAGCCTGGGCTATATGCTGACCACGGGCCTTGACAATCTGTGCGAGCACCAGCAGGGTGCTTCCACCTTTTTTGATAGCCTCGGTGATGACGGGGTCGTCATAGCCCAGAGGGAGGTCGATGTAGTCAACGGGCGAGAAGGTCTCGACGACGTTACCATGGAAGGTCTCGATCTCGCGGAAATCGATTTCTACGGTGGCTGCTGAGGTTCTGTCTTTCTTGAACGGAGCGAACTGGCTCTGTCCGCTGATGGAGCCGAAACGGCGTTTACCGCGGAGGCCGTTGACGGTCTGGAAGTATTTCAGCACGTCGCCGGCTGCCCGGATGGGGAGTTGCGAGAGGACCGGTTCCCACTTGATGCAGGTCTTTTTGTAGTCCTCGAGCATGGATTCGGTGATTTTGATCTGTACGTCTGCCATTGGAGAGAGGTTTTTTGGAGGTTAGGGAATCATTTGGAGCAGGGCCTCGGCGACTTTGTCTACGTCGACATCATTTTCGAGGGGCTGCTGCACGTCGGTTGT
>JAXJVW010000010.1:0-13083 GCA_036308365.1 Muribaculaceae bacterium | reverse complement strand
TTCTCAAATCCTGCGATAAATAAATTTAAACAGTTTCTGAAACCGTAGAGCGCAGGTCAGGCGGTGACGAACAGCAATTGTCCCGGTGCGGTTGACTTTTCGGCCACATAGTCCTCCGACTCAACCTCCATAAGCTGTTTCGGATCAACGATTGAGTCGGTGATTATCTGTCGCAGAAGTTTTCCGCGCAATGTTTTCAGGCGGTTGGAGTTGGGCGTTTTCACCGCTCCTCCGGACTGAACCTCGCGGAAGTCGGCTTTCCATATCGTGGCCGACGAGGCAATGCGGTTCCAGTCGATGCACCGTGCGGCGTCGCCGGGAAGCAGGTTAAGCAGATCATGATCCTTTTCATGCTCAATCCATGAAATCAGACAGTCGGTCACTTTCTGTTGCCAGAACGCAGCTAACGACCCTCCGTGAGGGGCCAGTTGATTGGTGAAATCGAACCGGTAGGGTTTTATGATGTCGTCGGGACGCAGCCATCCGTAGAGCGACGAAATGATGCCGACACGCCGGTTGGTCCGCTCCTTTTCGTCGGCGCTTAGCGACTGATAATCAAGTGCTTTGAATACAACGCCTGTAAACGCTTCAATGGCCACACCACCCGACTCCTTGTAGGGGAAATCCATGATCATGTTTCGCAACTTCCGGGCCATGGGGACACTGATTCTCACTTTCGCCGCGAGTTCATCGACCGTCATCGACTCCAGTCGGCACATGATTTCGCGTGCCGACGTTTCAAGACGTGGCGTGTGGAGTCCCAGCAATCGCGGCGCAATGACGTCCGCGCAGGGGGCCATGGTTTTTGATTCGGCTATCAGAATAAGCATGTTCAGAGGGTGTTTAAAATCCGTCAACAGGGAAGAAGGCCATGTAGAGCGCCTCCCTCAGATGGTGTGGCTCGGGAAATGTCCATACATAGACGGTTTTTCCGTCAGCATCCACTTTGTCAACCCTTATGTCCTCGTCATGGAACGGCGAGCGAAAGCCATTGCGTGTGGCTGAAATGGTGTTTAATATCTCAGGTCTCTCAAAAATGTACCCATCTTGCTCGGCTACCATGAAAGCCACCACCGACAGATACTGATGTTGTAAAAAATAGGGTGATACTCCGGGGAGCTGGTTCTCAACAGTCATAACTGAGTCCGTGTCTTCAATGTTTTGGCCATGTGCAAGCGTGGGCCACGCAAGCAGCAGTGTAATTAAAAACACAACAAATTTTGTCATAGCGTCAGTTTTAGGTGTCTGAAAAGAAAAAGCCGTAGAACTCATTATAATAATTTTGATTCATTTAATCCGTAAAGTTACTAATTAATCCCGAAAAACATAATCTTCCCAACAATTATCGCGTCCCCAAGCCCTAATTATGTCAAAAGCTCAATCGGCAAGCATGCCCTGAGGGTCGCAGAAATAACAGCGTAGTTGAAAACATTCGCAGTGGGTTCCAGCCCTGATGATAACCGAAGGTCGCACCGAAGAGAAATGCGATGGATGGTAAAGGTAATTTCAAAATAAGTTCACCGGTTAATATAAAATAATTTTCAACAGTTACTTATAATAAAATAAGGAGTTCTCTTTTACAGGAACTCCTTATCCGAACCTATTTTTTTACCTTAGGAATTTTGCCTTCGCGTAGTTGTTTATTTAAGTATTACTTTTGTTACATTATTACCAACAACTTTTATAAATACACCATTTGAGGGATTGGCAACCTGAGTACCTTGAAGATTATAGTAAACCGGAGTCATATCATCGACATTTGTCATAGTAACATCTTCGATACCTGTGGTCTGACCATTATCCCCATCAATAGTGATAGTATCTTCGATTGTGTTTACGGTTACGATATAATCCCCGTCTGCCTCAACACTCCATTGGCGATCATCTGCTGAGTCCGTGGAGATTTTTCCAGCGTTGTCAGCATCGCGGAAATAGTAATATTTCGCATCGAAGGTTCCTGCCCCGCGAAGTGCTGTTGCTATCTTGAATGAGCCGTCAGCTTTAAGAGCTACTTTGGCGCTGTATACATAGGGAGCTGTGGCAGATTGGAATAACGGAGCGCCCTCTTCTACGCTCCAACCGCCCGTTGTCGCGCTGCCTACAAGAAACAAGGCGGTGTATTTGATTTCACTTTTCTGATAGTCGGAAAGAGTGATGTAGCCTGTCAGATTCTTTGTATCGATAGAGATGAAGTAATTGCCACTTGTAGCAACATAAATTTTGCTGTAACCATTGTCGAGAGTACCGGACACGAGATTAAACTCACCGTTAACGGCAACTTTTTCTGATATTCCGTATTCTATGCCACCAAATTCATGGGCTTCCATGAACTTGAAGGTGTTTTCTTCTCCACCTTTCAGATACAACGTACCGGTGTAAGTAGAGGGTGCCTCAGGCGAAGACATAAGGCATTGAGCCATGTCAAGACTCCAGCCGTAAGGTGTTGCGTCGCCGATGATGTAGAGGTGACCTTTTTCATCGGCATTAGCTGCAACGGATGTGAGCATTGCGCCGACAAGCAGTAAATTCTTAAATAATTTTTTCATTTTGTAATTTTATATTTTGGTTAGATATAATTAATTGATTGGTTTTAAGGAAATTGCGTAACCGCCACCGGGTGCGGCTTTTATTTTAAGCTTAGTCTTTGCGTTGACTTTTTTCTTGGTAATCTTATATGCCTGTGGATTAGTGGCATAGTTTGCATCATCAGCATCGGCATATATGATTGCTTCATATTTCTTGTCACCGTCAAGGAAGCTGAGGTCAAGGGTTGACTCATGGCCATCTTCATTCGCAGTACACCCAACGAACCAGTCATCAGTCCCTTTCGCTTTACGGGCTGCGACAATATATCGGCCCGGTTCGGCTTCAAGATATTTGCTCTCGTCCCAATCTACAGCAACATCTTTTATGAACTGGAACGCGTCCATAAACCGATTGTAAACTTCGGGGACATCAGCGGCCATCTGTAGAGGACTATACATAGTCACATAAAGGGCAAGCTGACGAGCGAGTGTGCTGTTGACGTGTCCCTGACTGTTAGGGTTTACCTTCTTCATATCCATCTCGAAAATACCGGGTGTATAATCCATCGGACCACCTTGCAGACGAGTGAACGGGAGGACTGTAGTATGTGAAGGCTTATTGCCGGCGAATGATTCATACTCGGTACCGCGGGCACTCTCGTTGCCGATAAGGTTAGGATATGTGCGGCATAGCCCTGTGGGACGAACTGCTTCGTGAGCATTGACCATTATGTGATGTTTTGCAGCCTCGGTCACGGCATAAAGGTAATGATTGTTGAGCCATTGACCATAGTGATGTTCTCCTCGAGGAATCATGTTGCCGACATATCCGCTTTTAACGGAATTGTAGCCATATTTATTCATCAAATTGTAGGCCGCCTCCATATGACGTTCATAGTTACGGATAGAACCGGAAGTCTCATGGTGCATCATGAGTTTCACGCCCTTGGAATGAGCATAGTCATTGAGCATCTCTATATCGAAATCAGGATAAGGGGTCTGAAAATCGAAAACATAGTCTTTTGAATGTCCGAACCAGTCTTCCCAACCGACATTCCAACCCTCTACAAGTACCTGATCAAAACCATGCTCGGCTGCAAAGTCGATATATTTCTTGACATTTTCATTATTTGCCGGATGCTCACCGTGAGGTTTGGTATTGGTATAGTCAAGCGTACTGAGCTTTACAGAAGGCAAATCATAAGTATATGACCACTGCTTGCCACCGCCAATCATTTCCCACCAAACACCTATATACTTGACAGGTTTGATCCAAGATGTGTCATCGTATGCACAAGGATCATTGAGGTTGAGGATAAGATTGGATGCAAGCATATCGCGGGCATCATCGCTAACCATTACAGTACGCCAAGGTGAATGACATGGAGTCTGAAGATGTCCCTTGTTGCCCTGCGCATCGGGAGTGAGCCATGACTCAAACACCATATTCTTGTCATCAAGATTGAGGTGCATGCATGAGTAGTCAACCAGTGCGGCCTCGTGCAGATTTATGTAGAGTCCATCGTCGGTTTTCATCTGTAATGAGGTCTGTACGCCTGTCGGAGAAAATTGCGTCTGCGAAGCATTGCTGCAAATAGCATCCTTCATCAAGCCTCTGATTTCTGACAGTCGGCTCTCGGTATAATCATATTCCTGAGTATCGTAATCTCCGGCAATCCACCATGCGATATGATCTCCTGCCATCGCAAATTGTGAATGTTCTTCCTTGATGATGAAATAGGTGAGCACTCCATCCTGCGGAAATTCGTAACGGAAGCCAATGCCATCGTCGTAAACACGAAAGCGGACGTTCATCTTTCGGTAGCAACGTGGTTGGTCCATTTTCAAAAGCAGTTCATTGTAGTGATTACGTATGTCTTTGTTTTCACCCCATACCGGCTGCCATGTTTCATCAAAAGAAGAGGTCTCCACGGCTGTCTGACAAAAGCCATCCATCATGTCGGGTCCATCAGCGAGTTCAAGGCCCAATTTTGACGGCAGTATAACCGGTTTCCCTTTATAGGTGACTGAGTAGACGGGCACACTGTCAACAACCTCCGCATTAAGGGCAATTAAGCCCGAAGGAGAGGTAATTTGGGTTGCATGAGCTTCCGTAAGGGCGAAGCTCACGCCTGCCATGGCAAGAGCCATAGCAGACAAGCTTTTATATTTCATTGATTATTAGGTTTTTACTTTGAGAGTCTTACGATTTTACACCCATGAGCCGGAACAGTGGCAGAGAGAGAATTGGCCGAACCCTCATCTTCGTGTTTCCAAAGGTCGCGCACATTATATTCGCCTGATATGCCAAGATCGGAGAATTTCACAGACATTCCTTTGGCACTGTCATCGCGATTGAATAGACCGATGACATAGTCACCGTTGGACATCTGTCCATACCAAATCTGGTTATTGGCATCATTGAGTTTGTCACTCACCGGTTTGCCGACAAATCTGTCGGCGTTAAGAGCAAGAAGCTCCGTGTTCTGATAGAATTTTATGTTGTTTCCAATGGTGCTGGGTTGGTCTGCTACTGTCACGGGACCTCCAGCCATGAGTTGGAGGGAAACTACAAATTGTTTTTCATCATCGGTGCTGAACGTATTCAGACGGATGAAGTCACCGTCAAGGATCACATTCTCACGACCTGCGATATGCGACCAATATGTGAAACCGTCGAACATATTCATGCAGTTGGGCCATGTGGTATAGGATCTGCCTTTGTCGGCAGCCGAACAATGCCACCAGCCGCCACCCGCGGTATCAGCCACGATACGAACCATATTGCCGTATTTAGCCTCGACTTCGGCATCGTTGTAGAGATGAGGCATCACAAGAGAGGTAAAGATGCCATACTTGTTTGCTGCCTCTGCGATGTAGTTTAGGGCTCGGGCATATGACTCGCGGCCATAACCGTGTCCTACGACACCGATGTTACGGTCTTTACCGTCTTCATACCATGACAGGAAGTCCATGCGTATGTATTCGATGCCGAGTTCCTTATAGTGTTTGAAGAAGCCGTCGATAAACTCCTTGCAACCGGGATTTTCGGCAACAGCCCAGTTAAACCACATATTGTCAGTTGATGGGTTCATGATGGATGTGGTTCCGTTCCAGTATAGACCACCGAAAGTGTATTCGGTTCCAGCTATTTTAGTTTCACGCGGACCGTGTATCCACAGAGGGTTGTCGTACACACCGACTTTAAGACCCTTAGCCTTGCATTTTTCAACGAGTTCTTTGAGAGGCATTGACCCATAGTGTGTCATGTAACCAGTTCCGTCGTTGGCAAGCATCGGGATGAATCCGTCGGTGCACACCATATCATAACCATAAGGCTTGAGTTCAGTTGCTACCCAGTCAATTATTTCATCCCACTGTGCCGCTGTGATGTCCTGATCAGAGTTTGCGATACCATTCTGCTCGTTGTTGTAGCAGTATTCATAGACGCTCCAGTAGAGCGGAGCTTTGTATTTATGGATATCCTCTACAACGGGGAGCTCGGGGAGTTCGTATTTTGGCGGATAACGCATTTCGTAGTAGTCATCGTTGGCACACCCAGCAAGCATAGTCGCGGTAAGTGCCGCTGCCAGTATATTCATTTTTTTCATATTCAATGGTTATAAGATTTATCAGTTAAGATATTTAGCTGAGATAGTCATGGACTTGATGTTGAGGGTGAGTTGATACTTGCCTTCGTCAACGATTTTCCACTGGTCATCGGGAGAATTTGTGAAAACCATATCAGATGCGGCAACACCGGTCTTTGATATTTCGACATCGGCTTTAGATGGACGATAGAAGTTCTGTCCCCAAGAGGGGTCTTTTTCCGAGAATGCTTTCATTTGTCCCTTTTTGAGAGTCCCAGTCCAAGTATATTCTCCATCTTTGCCTTCAACCGGGGTTAATTGTGCGGCATCGTCTTGACTCCAACCACCGGGAGTGGCATCTCCGAGTATATAAAGCGGCTGGACTGAAGATACGGCTTCAACGAACACGGCATCGAATGTCATATCGGCGATGTTAAATGTAAGTCGATATTTTCCGGCTTTTACTACATTCCATTGGTCATCAGGATCGGTTGTAAATACCATCGAATGATCTGACACGCCGTTTTCTGATACTTTGCAGTCTCCCGAAGCTGGGCGATAGAATGGCGCAGAAAAGTCTTTTGTAACACAGGCTTTGAAAGTTCCTACTTTGAGGACTCCTTCCCATGTGTAGATATTTTCTGTCGTTGTTGAAATCTCTGTTGCATTATCAAGACTCCAACCTCCTGCTGTTGCCTCTCCAATCATATAAAGCGAAGGATACTTTTCAGGACCGGCATCGAGGAATTTGGCGTCAAATGTCATATCGGCGGTGTTGAACGTCAGACGGTATTTACCAGCAACAGTAACGAGCCATTGGTCATCAGGTGACTCTGTATAAACCATATCATGAGAGGCGACTCCTTTGTCTGAGACTTCACAGTTGGGGGTTCCAGGACGGTAGAACGGCGCACTGAAGTCCTTGACATCACTTGCTTTGAAAGTGCCGCGACCAAGTTCACCCTCCCAGATAAAGAGATTATCATTTCCGGCAGAGGCTTCTATTACTGTAGCCGCATCCCAACTCCAACCACCATCGGTTGCTTCGCCAATCATATAGATTTTAGGAGTTGGCTTAAAATCGCCTGTATATTCAGCTGCAATAGTCCAGTTCTGAAGGTCGAAAGTGAGGCGATAAATACCCGGTTCTTCAACTTTCCATTTATTGTCGGGACTTGCGGAATAAATGAAGTTTTCGCTTTCAACGCCGTTGCGGTCAATCTTCACACCGTTTGTTTCGGGTTTAATGAAAGATACATCCCAACTTCCGGTTTCCAGGCAGGCCTTTATCTCTCCTGCTACCAACGGGCCTTCATATACAAATATGTATTCTGATTTTTTCTCCAGTTGGGTGGGATTATCAATGTTCCAGTCATTGAAATCACCAACAAGATAGAGCGCGTCAGCATTAATCGGTTCGATAACAGGCGCATCTTGTTCTCTGATATAGCTTGCGCTCATTGTCCAATTGCGCAGGTCGAAACGTAGACCGTAAATGCCGGCTTCTGTAACTTTCCATTTGTCATCGGGATCACCGGCGTGCATTTTGAATGTGACATCAGCAAGCCCGCTTTTGTTAATTGCTTCACCCGCATTCTGAGGGCGGATAAACGGATTGTCCCAACTTCCTGTAGCAAGACACAGTTTCATCTCACCGACATTTAACGGACCCTCCCATGTGAATACAAGGGGATCCTCATCGGATGGCGAGAGGGCGGTCGCAGCATCAAGGCTCCAACCGTTGGGAGTTGCATCACCGACCATATATAGGGTCGAGGTCTTGATAGGCAAATTGCCGTCAATTATAATTAAGTCTTTTTCTCCGTCGCATCCTGTCAGCCCGACGAGCAGAAGCAGACCCGACAATATGGAGATTATATTCTTGATATTCATAATTTTAAAATTTTGTCAGTTCCAATTATCTGCCGTAACCCGGATTTTGAACAAGTATTGAATTGGAGTTCAATATTGTGCGTGTAATCGGGAAGAGGGCTGTGTGATTATCTGCGTCAGGATTTTTATCCCACCATTTTCCGGAATTGAATTTACCGAAGCGGATAAGATCAATACGACGGCGGCTTTCGGCAAAAAACTCACGACCCCACTCGGCGAGCATCTCGTTCTCATCGAAACGTACTTTGCCTTCGGGTGAATAGAGCACATCGTCAAGATTTTCGGCAGGATAATTGCGTTTACGAACCGAGTTGAGAAGTTTAGCGGCTCCATTGCGGTCGCCCGCGCGCATTTTGCATTCTGCAAGAGAATATATAACCTCGGGGAGACGGATTTCAGTGTAATCACTTTCAAGCTGATTGGCATCATTGTCATCATAGAAAGGATATTTAACGAAATGCCATCCTGAATTATGGTCGCCGTTCATGAGTTTGCTGTCCTTGTCGGAAGGCCACTTATCAGGTGCAAGAGCCTGGAATTTTCCTACAGCATCGCGGATGTAAAGATCATAGGGCAGTTCGGGCGCGCGGAGACGTTTTGTCGCACCGGTTTCCTTATCTTTGTATTCCAGATAACCATAAAGGAACATGCCCTCACGCCGGCTATTACCAAGATTCTGATATAGTTTCATACGCACATCGCCGGGATATTTGCGGAAATTCTGTATCGGCATACCGAGTTCATACTCGTACAGATTGCCGTCAAGATCATAGCTGGGAGACGCGGCATATTTGGTGTTGTGACCTACGCCCGATTTTGTGTCGTTGAAGAAATCGGCAGCTTTGGCAGGAACTGTCCATCCGTAAGAGTCGCCGTCATACTGCCAATGGGTATAACCTTTTGATGCTGGAAATCCGAATATAACCTCGTCGCAGTTATCATTATCCCAGTCGAAAGCGGCGTCCCAACGGTCGGCAACGGCGTAGTCGCCATAGACACCGTCTATTATGTCCTGCGCATAGGTGGCACAATCGGTATAATGGTCTTCTCCGATGTAAACTTCGGCGTTGAGGTACAGGCGGACAAGAAGTGCGGCAGCGGCAGCTTGCGTCCATTGGCCTTGAATGGAGGCATTAGTTCCAAGACCTGATTTTTTAATCAATAGACTCGTGCAATCTTTCAGCTCGGTTTCAATGAAGTGAAACACATCTTTCGGATCCGCCTGAGGATTGTTGGGCATATCGCTGTATGTAGTTACCAGAGGTACATTGCGAAATGCGTCAAGCAGGCGGATATAGAACCATGCGCGCAGTGCGCGACATTGGGCTTTGAGGTTATCAAACTCCAGTTGAGTGAAGCCGAACTGTTCAGGGGTGAAACGGTTCAGGTCCTCAATTACGAGATTGCACTGCATGATACCCTGGAAACATCCGTTCCACTCGGTTTGAGCTTCTCCGAGGTCATCGACTGTCCATGTGTGATAGTGAAGACGTTCCCATTTGCCTCCATCGTACCACCATCCGTCGCGTGTCGGAGTGATAAGTTGGTCAGCTGTAAGTTCATTAAGGACATGGCGGCTGCCGATGCTCCAGAATGCGTGTTCAAACGGACGGAATGTGGCACGGATCACATCCATTTTTGTATTGTAGTAGTTGTCAGACCCGACTTGGTCATATAGGGTTTCGTCGAGGTCAGTACAGCTTCCGAGTGCCATAATCGAAATCGCTGCGACTGCTATATTTTTAATAAATTTCATTTCGAAAGTTTTTAATGTTATTAGAAGTCGACCTGAATGCCGGCAATAAATTGACGGGTTGAGGGATAATATGAGCGGCTGCCTTGCGCGCCGGGTTCGAGTCCATTGACCTGATAGCTGGATGGGTCAACACCGCTGAACTTGGTGAGAGTAAAGACATTTTTCACTGTACCGTAAATTCTCACACGGTCAAGGAAACGGCTCTTGGGAGTACGGAGAGTATAGCCAAGGGTCAACATGTCGAGTTTGAAATAATCACCTCTTTCAAGGAAGTAGTCGCACACGACGGGAGCTGCGTTAGGTGATATGTCAAAATTCTTACCATAGGCTTTCTTCAGGACGTTGCCATTGAAATTGCGAGTTCCGTAATAGAAATCATGGATGTTGAATATGTCGTAGCCGAATGCGCCGCGGAAGAACAGAGCGAGGTCAAAGTTGCGGTAACGGAAGTTGTGGGTTGTCGACATAGTGAACTTAGGCATACCGTTACCAACAATAGCTCGGTCTTCGTCAGTTGCCTGCGCGGCTTGTATAATGTCGCCGTCCTTATCGTAAACGAGCCAGTTACCGTCAGAGGTTATTCCGGCATAACGCCACATATAGAAGTTACCGAGAGATTTGCCTTTCTCAATGCGCTGAAGATTGTAGTAGGGATACGGGTCTTCAGTTCCGCACACATTGTAATAGTCTTGACCGACATATTGAGAGTTGCTGAATTCGACAAACTTATTGCTCATTACAGTTCCGATAACGCCGAAATTATACGAGAAGTCCTTGGTGTCAACAACATTGAAGTTAAGATCAAACTCAAAGCCGGTATTCTTCATTGTACCCACATTGACGAATGTCTCATCGTGGATATTCGGTGGAACGGGCACTTTGTAGTTACCGAGAAGATCCTGTTGGCGACGGTTGAAGTAGTTCAACGAACCATAGATACGGTTGTTGAGTACCGAGAAGTCGAGGCCGATATTCCAGTTTTTTCCTTTCTCCCATTTAAGGTCTGGATTGACATTCTTGCCGGGACCCCAGACTTGGAAATATTTTCCATTATAGTAATAGTAGCCGAAGCCTGACATGGTGTTGATTGACAGATAGCTTCCGAAATCCTGATTACCGGTCACACCATAGTCAGCACGGATTTTAAGGTCGTTAATCCATTCGATGTCTTTCATGAATGATTCCTGCGAGATACGCCAACCGGCAGAAACAGCTGGGAAGTCACCCCACTTATGGTTCTGACCGAATTTTGAAGAACCTTCATGACGGATAGATGCTGTAAAGAGGTATTTGCCCTCGAAATCATAGCTTACTCGACCGAAGAAAGAGATGAGTTTCGCATCATTCTTATAGCTGCCCATCATTACTTCTCCTTCTTCCTTGGCCCATTCGCCGGAACCGAGGTTGTCGGCTCCAAGTCCGTCATTTGGGAAGTCTTTGTTTTCAGCGTTAAAGCCTGAGTATTGAGAATACTGATAGGAATAACCAACCATTGCTTTGACATTATGCTTGTCGGCAAAACGGGTATTGTAGTTGGTAAGCCATTCCAGAACATACTGACGCTCTTTTGAATAAGAACGGCTGGCAACACCATCGTGTCCGTCATTGATTGAGTTAGTGCTTGTCGAAGGACGGAAATAAGAGTTATTATTGCTGTACTGATGGTCGGCAAACATTACCTGAGTTGTAAGATGATGATTGCTTTCGCCGTTCTTTGCAAGGAGAGGGAGCAGGTTAAGTTTGATTGTACCGTCCCAGTCAAGAAGTTTTGTATCGGCATGGTCTTTTTCAAGCTTCTGACGCTCCACCGGGTTGCTGCCAACAATCTGACCGTAGAAGTTATAATATTGTGCAGGGTTCTCCGGATTCATGAGCGGGGTTGTGGGATTGGCCTCAATAGCATCCTTGAACACGCTCCAGTCAGCATTATCACGATAAATGATACGCGGAGCTACGTTCATCTGAATTGTAAAGAGTCCACCTTTTGTAGTGTGCATGACAGATGCGCGCGCACCGTATTCCTCTCGGTTGGAACGAAGGTCAATGCCGTTGGCATCTCGGTAGTCGGCACTGACGCGATAATTACTCTTTTCGTTGCCACCGCTGACGGTCAGTGTATGCTGCATAGTGAAACCGGTACGGGTGACAGCGTCAAACCAATCGAGATTGCCACCAAGGTCAACACCACGGTCGCCCCAGCCGAGGCGCACATCACGGAAATCCTGTGCGCTCATTACATCAAGTTCCTTCTTAACGACATCCCATGCGAATGTACCGGAGTAAGATGTGTGAGTGTTTCCGTCTTTACTACCTTTCTTTGTCGTAACAAGGATTACACCATTAGAGCCACGTGTGCCATAAATAGCCGAAGCTGCGCCATCTTTAAGAATGTCGAATGATGCAATGTCGTTAGGATTAATGTTTGTCAGATTTCCTCCGGGCACACCATCAATTACAATCAGGGGACCGAGGCCGGCAGAACGTGATGATACACCACGTATCTGAATACTGGCTTGATTGTTGGGGTCGCCAGCTCCGGTGTTAGTGATAGAAACGCCGGGGACTTTGCCCTGAATCATCATTGATGGGTCAAGCGAACTAACCGACAGGAAATCCTTTTCACCGACATGAGAAATTGCCGAAGTCAGCTCTTTTTTATCCATTGTGCCGTAACCGACAACAACGATTTCATCAAGCACTTCGGAATTCTCCTCCATAACAACATTGAAAACGGTTTTGCCATTGACGGCTATGTCCTGTGTTTTAAAGCCGACATAAGTAAAACGCAGAGTGGATTTTGCATCAACTGTTAAGCTGAAATTACCGTCGATGTCAGTGGATGCCCCGTTCTTTGTTCCAGGAACTGTCACACTGACACCAATCAGCGGTTCTCCCGAAGGATCGCTGACCGTACCCGATACGCTTATTCGCTGTGCCGACATTGTAAGTGTCGCCACCACAAAAAGCAGCAGGGTCAAAATTCTTAATGGTTTTAATTTTTCCATTTTCGTGATATTAGTTTATTTTTGTGATTCTCGTAACGCAAAGTTATACCACTAAAATTGGGTTGTCAATGCCATGTATTCAAAAAGTAGTGTTTTGAAACACTTAATACATTGACATTTAAAGTGTTATGCGATTAGATATGGCTCAAAAATATAGTAAAAATTAACCTGCTTTTAGAGTAAAAGCGGTATGGTAGCCAGCGATTTTAAGGTAGTTTTGGGCCGATGTAATAGGCTGAGCGGCAAATCAATCCAATTAGAAACTGTTTAAAATTTATTTTATCTTGTCTTTGAGAGTCTTGTCAATATATTTA
>JAXJVW010000009.1:0-1112 GCA_036308365.1 Muribaculaceae bacterium | reverse complement strand
CAGTATGGAGAGGTGCCCAACCTGGAAGAAAGCCCTTACGACATGGCAAACTACTACAACAACCCTCAATGGTGATATAGCCACCCGACGACCTGACAGTCCAGTTCATCGTCCGCAACGACACAAACAGCTAACCCCGTCGATTCCGGAAACATCCGGTCGACGGGGTTAGTTGTTTTCAATCCCGTGGCAAAGCTTTTGCCAACGGGGATTATGTTGTTATAATGTGCCGTTAAGAAAAACTTCCCGACGATTTCGCGCGTCGTTTTATCGTCAACGGCAGGGCGCAGGCATCAGCGGCGTCCGCGGCGACGCGACTTCTTCTTGTCGTGCGGTTTATGCTGTGACTGCTGGCTTTTTGCGAACTGTTTTTTCTCTGTTCCGGCAAGAACCATATCGAGCTGTTTTTTCTGCACGTCGGCACGGGCTATCACCACATTCAAACGGTCGCCCAAACGGAAACGCATGCCGTGGCGACGGCCAATCAGACACTGGGTTTTGTCGTCGAAATCATAGTAATCGTCGGTCAGATCACGAACAGGGATGAGTCCCTCACAGAGGTTTTCTTCAAGCTCGACATAAAGCCCCCACTCGGTCACTCCGGTGATGACTCCCGCGAACTGTTCGCCGAGGTGTCCGCTCATGAACTCCACCTGTTTATATTTTATCGACGCTCTCTCGGCGTTGGCCGCGAGCTGTTCCTGATTGCTTGAATGCTTGCACTCCTCCTCGAGTTTCTCGTTGTTGACGGCACGTCCGCCGTTGAGATAGCGGTCGAGCAGACGGTGCACCATCATGTCGGGGTAGCGGCGGATGGGTGAGGTGAAGTGAGTGTAGTATTCGAATCCCAGACCATAGTGGCCGATGTTCGATGTGGAGTATATGGCCTTGGCCATGGAGCGTATGGCCAGAGTTCCGAGGTAGTTTTCCTCAGCCTTACCCTTGATGTCGGCGAGCATTTTATTGACCGAGCGGTTGATTTCACGCGGATCACCCTGGGTTTTGATCTTGTAGCCGAAGCCACGTGCCAGCTGGGCCAGGTCCATCAGTTTATGTTCGTCGGGTTTGTCGTGGATGCGGTAAACGAACGGTTTGGGTTTCTTTTTGCCGTT
>JAXJVW010000008.1:0-10113 GCA_036308365.1 Muribaculaceae bacterium | reverse complement strand
GCTGTCAATGATGCGGGTTACGTGCATCTGCATGACGGACGACGCTATTCCATCGCTGTCTTCATTGAAAATTCCGGCTATGATATGGAGCAGACGGAGGCTCTTATAGAAGAAATATCTGAACTGGTAGCTTCAAGTGTAAGCGGGCGTTCTAAAACTGAATAATGCCAACTGAAGGTTACGGATGCGCGTCAGTAAAGTGTGACAATTTCATCACCGAGACTTTTTTGGACATCGATGACCCGTTGGTTTGCGGAGCCACGGAAACGGAGCGTCACGTCACGTTGATCCTTCACAAACCGTCCGTCAACAATAACATCGACATAGGGTAGGATTTTACTGAGTTCCGATGACTTTACCGCCTCAAAACTATAGCCGGTGTAGCACCACAGGTTTTTGCCGAGAGTCTTCACCCTGCGGGCGAGCTCCGTGACCTGGTCGATCTGAAGCATAGGGTCACCCCCTGAGAAGGTGACATCCAGGTCGTTCTCGGCAATACGTTCCATCAACTCATCAACGGAGATGTCATATCCCCCGTCGGGATTCCACGACTGGGGGTTATGACAACCTTCGCAATGATGGGAACACCCTGCGAAATAGATGGATGTTCTCAACCCTATGCCATCTACCGAGGTGCCGTCGATAATATTCAATACTCTGAGTTTCATTTATTTATGAACCACACGGTCATGAAGTTCGGCTAATTTCGCTTTGTTCCATCGGTCGGTAGTACCGACAAGGTAGCCAGTGATACGCTGCAACTTATCCAGATTGGCACTGCCGCAACGGGGACAAACCTCGAGGTTTTCCTGAGCGTCCTCATATCCGCAATCCATGCATCTGTTACGGTTATGGTTGACTGAGCCATAGCCGATGTTATATTTATGGATAAGGTCAACGATGTCACTTATGGCCTTCGGATTGTGGGTGGCGTCACCGTCAATCTCAACATAGAAAATGTGTCCGCCACGGGTCAGGTCGTGGTAAGGCGCCTCGATTTTAGCCTTGTGGAGCGGTGAGCAGTGATAATAAACGGGCACATGGTTTGAATTTGTGTAGTATGCGCGGTCGGTGATGCCCGGTATTACCCCGAACTTCTTGCGGTCCTTGATTGTGAATTTGCCTGACAGACCTTCGGCTGGAGTTGCCAACACGGAGAAGTTATGCTCATACTTCTCGGAGTATGACAAGGCCTTGTCGCGCATATGTGTTATTATTCTCAACCCTAATTCCTGTGATTTCTCATCCTCACCATGATGCTTGCCGCGGAGCGCCACCAAAGCCTCGGCCAATCCTATGAAACCAATCCCTAATGTGCCCTGGTTGATCACCGGCTCGATGGTGTCGGTAGCCCCAAGTTTGTCACCTCCGTTCCACAAACGCGACATGAGCAACGGGAACTGCTTTGCCAACGCCCCTTTCTGGAAGTTGTAACGGTCGCAAAGCTGTCGAGCAGTGATGTCAAGCACTTCGTCGAGCTTGCTGAAGAAGGCTGCGATTCTGTCGGCCTCGTTCTCAATAGCCATACACTCTATGGCGATTCTGACTATATTGATTGTGGTGAAACTGAGGTTGCCACGTCCAACAGAGGTCTTTTCGCCGTAGCGGTTCTCGAACACACGTGTGCGGCAACCCATAGTCGCCACTTCGTAGAGATAGCGTTCGGGATCGTCGGCGTTCCATTTCTCATGCTGATTGTAGGTGGCATCAAGATTGACAAAGTTAGGGAAGAACCTGCGGGCTGTGACCCTGCACGCCTCTTGATAGAGGTCATAGTTGGGGTCGGTAGGCAGATAATTTACTCCGGTCTTTGATTTCCATATCTGGATCGGGAAGATGGCCGTGGCACCGTTGCCTACTCCTTCATAGGTGGTTTGGAGCAATTCGCGTATCACGCAACGGCCTTCGGCTGATGTGTCGGTTCCATAATTTATTGAGCTGAACACCACCTGGTTACCACCGCGGGAGTGTATCGAGTTCATGTTGTGGACAAATGCCTCCATCGACTGATGAACTCTGGCCACAGTTTTATTCATGGCATGCTGGAGCGCACGTTCTTTGCCGGTCAAACCGTCAAGCGGACGTTTCACGTAGTCCGACAGCTTAAGATTATATAAATCTGAATAGTCCTCACCGGTCAAAGCTTCCACGTTCTTGATCTCCTCGATGAATGAATAACGCACGAAGGGAGCCAGATAGAAATCAAACGCCGGAATCGCCTGACCACCATGCATTTCGTTCTGCGCGGTTTCCAGTGAGATGCACGCTATGACACTCGCCGTTTCGATTCGCTTCGCAGGGCGCGATTCTCCATGTCCGGCAATGAAACCACCTTTGAGTATGTGGTCAAGGGGATGCTGAACACATGTAAGACTTTTTGTCGGATAATAATCCTTGTCATGAATGTGGATGTATCCGTTCTTGACCGCTTCGTTGGCCTCATCGCTGAGCAGATAGTCGTCAACGAACGGCTTTGTGGTTTCACTGGCGAATTTCATCATCATTCCGGCCGGTGAATCCGTGTTCATGTTCGCGTTCTCGCGGGTTATGTCGTTATTTTTGGTTTCAATTATCTCCAGAAAAATATCACGTGTCTTGGCCTGACGCGCAATCCTTCGTTGATCACGATATGAAATGTAGCGTTTGGCCACCTCCTTACGCGAGCTCTTCATCAGCTCGAACTCCACACGATCCTGAATTTCTTCTACCGTCATCTGTTCTTTACCACTCATTCCAATGTGGTCTGCGATTCTGGATATGAGCGATTCGTCTTCGCCAAGCGGTGTCGACAACATGGCTTTGCGAATGGCGGCTTTGATTTTTTCTTCGTTATAACCGACTATTCGGCCATCACGTTTCACAACTGTTTGTATCATGGGGAGTTATAATATTGTAGTTTATTTCAAGGTGATTTGATTGATTTTTTACACTACAAAACTATAACTTTTTTACCTATTTGGCAAACTTTTACCGAATAAAAATTATGAAAAATTTTAGTTTTGGAAAACTTTTCAGCATTATTGAAATTTTAAATATTTAATAATCAAATAATTAGAAAAATTTATGAAAAACTTTTTATTTCTATGGATTAATAATTTGTTTATCTGAGAATAATTTCATATCTATGGACCTCACACCAGAATCTTCAATTCGGACTGCTTCGTTCAAATCGGTCACATAGAGTAGGGGAGCCTCAGTGAATCCATCTGAAGCCAATGACTGCTTATGATTGAGATAAGGGGTTTGTATATCGGCGATTTCCATCACGGTTGGGAAAACTGTCGAGGAGGGGGAAACGATTTTTCCACTGTTGTAGACGAGATTTTCATAGACTCCATGACCAAAACGGCTGTTGTACTGAGGCGAGATCCACATGATCATCGGCACGTAGAGCTGATGGAATGTCGGGGTGGGCGAGGCATGAAGAAACCGTTTGCGGTCATCATCAAAAATATCCTCTCCATGGTCGGAAGTATATATCATCGCCGTGGCCACTCCGGTGTTTCTCAGCATTTCTATAGCTTTGGCGAGGAAAGTGTCGACGTATAAAATCGTGTTGTCAAATGCATTCAACAGTTTATCACGACTGTTGACTCCGGCATCGGCATAATCATCAGGGGTGAAACGGGCGTATTCTTGGTCGTATCGGTCGCGATAATTGAAATGGGAGCCGTAGGTGTGCAGTATAATGAACTTCTTGTTGTATACTGTGTCGGCCAATGCGGCTCCCAGGTTTTCAAGAAGGGAGTGGTCGCGGGCGAATCGGCCCAGAGAGTCCTTAATATACTCCTTTTCGTCGGCTTCATTACAGAAATATTCCGTATATGAACGGTTTCTGGTCTGGTTCGAGAATAAATATGTGTGATAACCGGCCTCTTTGAATGCCGTAATCATGCTTTTATGATGTCCGATTGAATCGAAATTCTCAGCCGTCAGCGACGAAATCAGCATGGGCACACTTTTATGCGTGGTGTTTGACTGAGTGACCGCTTTTGAAAAGACAACGAGATTGTCCATCTTGCTAAGTTCGGGATTCGTTTCCCGGTCATAGCCCAGCAATTGCCAGTTTTCTCCTCGTGACGTTTCTCCGATCACAAGCAGGTAAACCTCTTTGACACTGTCGTCACGGGTGGTCACGGCGCCATAGCGGAAGTCACGCGACGTTTCCATGTAATGGGCCACATCGCTGGTGCGTTTGATGGCGCGTGCCATGTTGCATATCACATTAACCGGGAAAAGATCACGCGTGGGGTTATACCTGCCTGCAAAAATAAAACTTGCCCCGAGAGGAAGCATCGACAAGGCGATTGCCCAAAGGGCGATTTTCCTGTATGACTTCTGGAATTTACGGTCAAGCCATGAATGTCTGATTATCAGAACGACAGCCGTAACCAACGGGGGAACATACAGAACCACGACCACACCTATGGCCACTATCAGATTGCCTAACAGCTCGCCGACCTCCGTGGGGTTGGTGGTCACCACATTGAGAAACATGTCAACGGCAATGATCGATTCTCCGTAAAGATAAAGCAGCACTATCTGAAACGCCGAATATATCATGAACGGAAGCATGATCAATGCCATCCATCCAGTGCGACGCCACAGCGACATCAGAAAACAAAACACGCTCCAAGGAAGAAAAACATTTGTCAGAGCCGGAAATAAACCCATTCGTTCCGTGAAACAGAGCGCTATGTTGGGGATGATTAAAAACAACGGAACGATGACGGTCAACCATTCCGCCGGTGATAGCTTCTTAAAACGCTTCATTAATGTTGAAAACAAATCCTTTTTCACCTCGACCGACACCTACGTCGAATCGGACATTTAACCTATTTTTGAATTCCCAGCGATAACCCACGCCGCAGTTGGGCAGGGTGTGGCGCCAGCGTATATCTGAAAAGCGGGGGAAAACATTTCCGGCGCCCACCCATAGCACGGCGCCATGCCGGCGCCACACGCGCTGTCGCAGCTCAACGGTTGCGTCTATCTCGCATTTGTCATTGTATCTTCCGTCATAATATCCGCGCAAGCCGTTGCTGCCGGTGATGGTGGGCATCATGGTCCATGGAGTGTCACCATAGGTGAACATGCCATGGATCTGTGTCGCCAACACTCCACCTTTCCAAATCTGCTTGTAGTAGTTGCCTGTGATCTCCGTGCTTGAAAACGCATATTTGTTCTGGAGAAACGCCGGATAAAACCTCTGGTGGACACCGATGTATGTGCCTTTGTAGGCGTTGGAGATATTGTCGCGGGTGTCATAGCTCATCGCGAACCCTAAGCCGTAGGTTTTCACCTTCATAGCCTGTTCGTTCCACAGCCACATGTCACCAGCGTCGACATGGTTACCCATGATGAGGCAGAACTGTCCGGTTGGACCAACAAACACATGGCGGCCAAGCCTGATCATAAAGTCGGCGTCGACCTTCATCTGTTTTCTACGGTACTCCGCATCATTGTCATCATCGCGGTTGTTGGCATATCCCATGCCCCAGTAATGATTGGGCTGTGAGTAGAAATAAACCTTGTAGTTGATGCGATACTTATCAGCCGGGAAAATATGAAAACCCTTCACACCAACGAGGTAGTAGCCGGTGGTGGAGAAATCGCTGTAGAGCGACACCTGCGACATGGGGGTGACGGTGTCGGAAAGATTATGCTTATAAAGCCCGGCAGCCACAAGCCCTATGCCGAGCTTTGTCTCCGACGAGTAATGCGGTCCGCCTAAAACGCTCCAGTCGAACTTCTTGCGGGGTTTTATCTTGTTTGATTCGGAAAAATAATCTATCACCTTGTTGATGATGTTCCTATGTTTGGGGGTTGCCACGGAGTCAACGCTCTGCATTGTCAAACTGTCAGTTTCCGTAGCCCAGGAGCATGTAATCAGACATAAAGTGAAAAGTGTTGATAACGCTCTTCGCATATGATATTGAATTTTTGTGCAAAATTACCATTTTTTTTTGTCATACTATAGTGGATGTATAATTTAAGCCAATAAAAAGGAGATTTTAGCCACTTTTTTTGTAATTTTGTTCCATGATTTACCCTGATTCTTTTGAACACAAAATAGGATTTGACGCAATAAGGACCCGTGTGGCGGAACTTTGCAAAACCGCTGCGGGCAAGGAATGCATAGGAAACATATGCTTTTCCGATGATATAAAAGTGGTTATGCCAAAGCTGCAAGCCACGGCCGAAATGCTCGCCATAGTGGGACTGCCCGATTCTTTGGCCGTAGATGAGCTCAAGGATGTCAATGAGTATATCGGCAGAATCAAAGTGGAGGGGACAATGCTCACGCCCATGGAACTCATGGACCTTGTGCGACTGCTCAGATCGGTTGAACACACATTGGCGTTTTTCGCCTCACACACATCCGATGAAGGGGTCAGCGATTACCCCATACTGAAAAACATCATCGCCGGGGCCGACCCTCTGAATCATGTCAGCGGACTGGTTGATCGAGTCATTGACAAGTATGGCAATGTAAAAGACTCCGCTTCACCTGAATTAGCAGACATTCGCCGGGAAATGTCGTCGCTTTCCGGACGCGTGAACGCAATCATGCGCCGTGTCATAGCCAAAGGCGTAGCTGACGGAGTTCTCGAACCTGACACCAGCCCCACCGTCCGTGACGGCCGACTGGTGCTACCGGTGCAACCGATGCACAAACGCCAGATTTCAGGTATTGTTCACGATGAATCGGCTTCAGGCAAAACCTATTTCATTGAACCGGCCGAAATAGTGCAGACCAACAACCGGGTACGAGAACTGCAGTTGGAGGAACGGCGTGAAATAGCACGCATAATGGTGATGGTGGCCGACTCAATCCGGCCTCATGTCGAAAGCATACGTACAGACTCCTACATTATGGGGGAAATCGACTTCATCCATGCCAAAGCTCTTTTTGCCAAAGAAGCTGACTGCACGATGCCTAACATCTCCAACAAACTGGAGTTGGAATGGTATCATGCCACCCATCCTGTGCTGGCTCACTCTTTGAAGGCGCAGAACAAGGAGGTGGTGCCACTCGACATCACTCTTGACCACCGTAACCGCTTATTGATCATATCGGGTCCAAACGCCGGAGGTAAATCGGTTTGTCTGAAAACGGTGGGCATGGTCCAGTACATGATGCAATGCGGCCTGCTCCCGTCGGTTTATGAAAACTCCCACATGGGATTCTTCCGTGACATTTTTATTGACATCGGCGACGATCAGTCAATCGAAGATGACTTGTCGACCTACAGCTCACACCTCCGCAACATGAAAGTTTGCCTCACACGCGGAAGCGACAGGTCGCTCATTCTGATCGATGAATTCGGCGGCGGAACGGAGCCTCAGATAGGAGGTGCGATAGCCCAAGCGATTCTCGGTGAGTTCAACAATAAGAAAATGTGGGGAGTGATCACCACGCACTATCAAAACCTCAAGCATTTCGCCGACGACACCGAGGGCCTAATCAACGGATCTATGCTCTACGACCGACATCTGATGCGCCCCATGTTCAAACTATCTATCGGAAATCCCGGCAGCTCCTTTGCCATCGAGATTGCCCGAAAAACGGGTCTGCCGGCATCAATTCTGGCCAATGCGGAGGAAATAGTGGGTAGCGATTATGTGAACCTCGACAAATATCTGCTCGACATAACACGCGACCGACGCTATTGGGAAAATAAACGAACTGAAATCCACCGCAAGGAAAAACAGCTGCAGGCAGTGATTGAACGCTACGAGGAAGATGCCGAAAAACTGCGCCAGAAACGCAACGAGATAATCTCCGACGCAAAAAAAGAGGCTGAGAAAATCCTGGCGGGATCTAACGCGGTGATTGAACGCACAATTCATGACATCCGTAAGGCTCAGGCCGAACGCGACGCTACTCTCGAAGCTCGCAGAAAACTCGAGAAGGACAAAACGTCGATCATCACCGCACACGATGATGACCATCCCCTGCTGAAAAAAGCACCCCAGTCTAAGAAAAAGAAGAAGTCTCCGACGCCTGCGCCCGCCGAAAAACGTGTAATAGCCGTTGGTGACAATGTAAGACTCGATGGTGAGGGCACACCCGGCAAGGTGTTGGAAATCACCGGCAAAACCGCCACAGTAGCGTTCGGATTATTAAAGACCACGGTGAATGTAAACCGACTGGTATTCACCGAAAAGAAAATCCCGACCTCATCGAAGGGCGTGGCGTTTATAGGAGCGTCAACCACTGACGCCATTCGCGAACGTCAGCTCAAGTTCAAACAGGAAATCGATGTCAGAGGCATGCGTGCCGAGGAGGCGCTTCAGGCTGTCACATATTTCATGGACGACGCCATTCAGTTCAACTGCTCCCGACTGAGAATACTCCACGGAACCGGAACCGGCGCCCTACGGCAATCCATCAGGGGATACCTCGCCACAATTCCCGCCGTTCGTGATTATCACGACGAAGATGTGCGATTCGGTGGAGCTGGAATCACCGTCGTGGAACTCTGATTCCATTTTCCCCATAATAGCTACTATAAATATCTGATATTAAATAGGTTATTGAAAAAATTACCGCCTGATCATGGTTCGCTCCATGACCAGGCGGTAATTATTTCATCGTTCAGATGAGTCACTCATTCTGAACTGATTGTTAGCCTGAATTACATGTTCATGCCGCCATCAACCTGGATAACCTGGCCAGTGACATATGAAGAAAGGTCTGATGCGAGGAAGGTTGCCACATTGGCGATATCCTCGGGCTGTCCACCACGACGCAAAGGAATTTTCTTTTTCCATTCTTCACGGATATTGTCGGGAAGAGCTGCTGTCATGGCTGTTTCAATGAAGCCGGGAGCGATTGCGTTGGCACGGATGCCACGGGGACCCATTTCCTGAGCCACGCTCTTTGCCAGAGCAATCATACCTGCTTTTGAAGCAGAATAGTTGGCCTGACCGGCGTTGCCGTGAACACCAACCACTGATGCCATGTTGATGATGCTGCCTGAACGCTGGCTGAACATCACGGGCACAACGTTGCGTGTGAAATTGAACGCACTTTTGAGGTTGATGCCGATCACACGATCCCACTGTTCTTCTGTCATGCGGAGAAGCAGTCCATCTTTGGTGATACCTGCGTTGTTAACAAGAATATCGATGCTGCCGAAATCTTTTTTGATTTGGTCAACAACCTCTTTTGTGGCTTCAAAGTTTGAAGCGTCGGAAGCATATCCTTTTGCTTTGACTCCGAATGCCGCTATCTCTGCCTCGGTAGCCTTGCCATTTTCGTCGATTACAATGTCAGTGAACGCTACATTCGCACCTTCTGAAGCGAATTTAAGAGCGATAGCTTTGCCGATACCACGTGCTGCGCCTGTGATAAGAGCGGTTTTTCCTTCAAGTAATTTCATATTATCTGTAATTATATGGTTTTCTTTTTTACTGCGTTTATGATGAATTTATTCAAATTGGCTTTATTATTCACGCCATCCTGCTCCTTGATGATATATGCCGAATGGACCAACGAGGGGAGCAGCGCTGACAATCCCTGGCATGTGTCAGGGTCGAATTCTCCGTCACGGATGCCGTCATTGATTATATTGTCGAGGATTTTGGACTCTTTCATCCGTATGGAGGTGAGAACCTCATGCTTGGTGTTACTTCGGAAGCCGTTGCGAAGCCAGTCAATGAACGATTCATGATGGTTCTCCATGACTTCAAGCACCTGAAACCGTCTATCGATATATAACTCAAGCTTTTCTTTTGAGGTGCGGTCAGAGGTCATTATCTGGTCGAGCGATGCTATGTAGGCGTCACACTCCCGTTTAATGACGGCGTTGAATATCTCCCCTTTGCTTTTGAAATAGAGGTAGAGGGTGCGTCGACCCTTGTCGGAGGCATCGGCAATATCACGCATTGTAGTGTTCTCCACTCCCTTGAGCAAAAACAACTTATGCGCAACTTCTATTAGTCTGTCTCTGGTTCGTAACACCTTTTTTCTGATATTTTATGATGCGAAATTAGCAATTTTATTTCACATAAGCAAATTTGGCCATAATCCACGAATGGGAGCGGGGAGATTATAACGCAGTACACACTCTAAGAAACTGTTTAAATTTATTTATCGCAGGATTT
>JAXJVW010000007.1:0-5087 GCA_036308365.1 Muribaculaceae bacterium | reverse complement strand
GGCATATATCTCAAAAGTCCTTAAGAATCGAGGTTAAGGTTAACACCCCCGCAACTTACTAATTGTCAACACAAATGGTATTAACTCGGCGTTAACCAAGATGCTTAAAGTCGATAACCTTAAGATTATGCTTTCGGTTAATACCGAGTTAATACTTAAATAACGATAATTCAGCGAGATACGCACTTGTTAACCTTAACCTCCCAAAACGAACAAAAATGAGTTTGAATTTTCACAAAATAGAGATAACGGTCTACCGAGGAGTCCGCGATACCACTGGTCATCGCTCTACACTCTTTGAGTTCTTGAATGTTGTAGAGTACGATGCCATCAATGAACTACGTTCCACATCTGACCCAATACGGAAGAAGCAGATCAAGCTATCGCTCCCTCAGGCAACAATCAGCGGTTTCTTTGCACCTACTCGCTCTGCTGACAATCTTGTCAAGCATAGTGGTTTGATATGCGTAGACATTGACCGCAAAGACAATCTTCATATTGGCAACTTTGACACGTTGATTGATGACATGTTGAGCCATATTGAGCAGGTAGCTTATGCCGCACATTCTGTAAGCGGTAATGGCTATTTCCTAATTATTCCACTGAAATATCCTCGACAGCATAAGGCACAGTTTGAAATGTTGGTAAGGCTATTTGACAGTTACGGCATAAACATCGACCGCGCGTGTGGTGATGTTTGCCGTCTTCGGTGTCAAAGTTACGACCTCCACCAATACATCAACCTTGATGCAAAGTCTTTTGATGGTGTCTATAGGGAGCCGAAACCTACTCGAAGATACCACTTTGATTTTAACGAAGTTGATGCCGAAGATAAGGTGGCGCAACTCTGCCGCCAGATAGCATTTCAGCATATAGACTTATCGGCTAATTATGAAGATTGGACTAAAGTCGGAATGGCTTTATCTTCCCTGGGAGAGAGCGGTCGCCAGTGGTTTCATCTATGCAGTTCTCAAAATCCGCAGTATAACGCCGGTGAGTGCGACCGCAAGTTCAACAATCTTCTGAGGTCAAACAAACGTATCGGGATTGGTACATTCTTTTACCTTTGTAAAAACGCGGGATTACAGATATAACATCTCCGAAATATTCGCTCTGAGTGGATATTGCGGAGTCGAAAAATGTCAAGACTATGCTCTATTGCGGAGTATGGTCTTGACCGCGTTTTGGCCGTATCTGGGAATAACGTAAAAAATCTGACTTCAAGATTTATACACCGATTGAAAATAACAATGCTCCGAGAAAGGAGTGCAGAGAATAACACTGCAAATAAATGCGTGTTATTCAGAGATATAATCGAAAAATTTGTTTTACGGAATTTTTCGATTTGTATAGGCTTGAAATCAAATTGTATTTGATTATCAAGATTTTGGGGGTTACGGGGGCTTGCCCCCGTTCTGCCTTCAGGCAGCCCCCACCGACCTATCGCTCGTTTTCACTTCAATCCTTCAACCATAGCGGAATATGCACCATTGGGCGGTCAATCGCTGCCGTGTGCGTCAAAATCCGCAACGTGGATTTTGATGTTAACGACAATACCGTTCTCCCGATTTCGGGGTTTAATGTGGCGATGTTCGGTAATGACGAGGCTGTGCGTAATGGAGGTTGACACTGAGCCGGAATGGAGTTAGTGCGTCGGCTGTCCGAACATCGGGGTCAGGGGTGGGCGTACTATCAATGTGCGTAGGGCGTTGTGTCGGCATTGCTCTGAACGTATTGGAGACGCCGGCGACGCAATGGAAGGACAATCGACGAAAAGGAAACTTGTCGGGCGAACTTGTTTCGGGAGTGTGTGGCAAGGCGTTGAGTCGCCAGTGAAACGACCCCTTGCAAAGGGGTGGCGACGTAGCCTTGACACTCTCTCCTTTACCCGCCAAACTGACTGCGCCACTTGTGGCTTCGTGGGTTGGACTGCAATGGAGTTGACTGCTGCGGAATGGAGTGCGGAAAGTATGCCGACGCGCCCGAAGCGAATTATCCTCTCTGCCCGAATGGGCGTTCAATGTGGCGTCGCGGACGTGAGATGAAAGGGTGCCGTGAGTTGAAATGCCGTCGGATGTTCCTCTATGGGTGGGAGGAAAGTGTCGTGTGTATGGCGACCGTGCGCTTCGGAGTTCGGAAAGTAGCAGACCGGCATTGACGAGTCGGAAAAGCAAGCGGAGGTTGCGGACCGGATTGTAATGGAGTGCGCCCGACGCCGGAGGTGTCAGGAATAAGCAACGGAATGGAAATGCGGATATAGTTTGTGAGCGCAGGTTAAGACAACGCGCCCGACACCGTGACGAAGGAGCGGTGTCGGGAATAAGCGTTGGCAACCGTAGGGAGCAATCTATCGTTCCGCAAACCGAAGCGGTCGTTAGTCGTAAGCGGAATTTATGGAGCCTACGACCAACGATGCTCGGACTTGGCAATGACTGGGGCGGCGGAGTGGAGAATGGAGAAGTGCGGTAAAATGCCATTGCGCGACACATTCCGGGTGGGGCTTACAATCTCAGCCGACTGCATCACACTCACGGCGAATAATGATACCTGCCTATTGGCGATGAATGAGTGTGCCACCGGCGAAATACCGTGCGTTCATCAGTCCTCTATTGGGTGGGAGGATGGTGTCGAATGTCGGCTTGCGCCGATTGGAGGATGGAGTGCAGAAGCCTGTCCTCACGGGTCGGAAATGCACGCGGAGGTTGCCGGACATACCGCACTGGAGACGCGCCCGACACCGTGACGAAGGAGCGGTGTCGGGAATAAGCGTCGCAATGGAGGTATGAGAAGTTTGCAACCACAGCGCAGATCCGTAACGCCTGACCCCGGAACGTAGCCTGCGGAGTGTAGGTGTCAGGATTAAGTGGAGGTCAAGCGTCGGGCGCAATCTTCGTGCCGGCAGCCGCAGCGGTCGTTAGTCGAAAGTGTAGGCTTGCCGAAACCTACGACCAACGATGCTCGGACTTGGGAGGACGTAGGGTTCAAACGGAGGACGGAATGAGGTTCGTAAAGGCGACATTCGGCACCAGCCGGGAGGGTCAACAAAGATGAACGCGAAAAATACATTAACGGTCACCTTCAGTTGGGGTGCTTAGCCCCCCAACTGAAAATGGGACACCGAGAAACATACCGTACTTACCGCGTAAATTAAAATACGAAGTGCGAAAACTCAGCCGCTGAGATTCTCCTCACTCCTCTCGGGAGGGGATGCCTCAGCGGCGGGGGCGGCCGAGACCGCCCCCAAGAGCGATCGCAGGCAGAAAAACAAGCAATACAAAAAAGGGAGACCGAAGGCTCCCTTTTTTGTATTGCTTATGTACAATCACTTAACCTCAGAGCAAAGGTCGCAAATTTTTGCGTATAAACAATGCGATAAGAGTCCTAAATTTATCGCAGAAGCACTAAACGTGCATGTATCAACCATATATCGTGAGCTCTCCCGCAATCAGAATAAGCGTGGCGGTTACGCTCATAATGCTCACGAGATGGCGATGGAGCGACAGGAACGCATCGTGAAAAACGCAACCATCTCGACAACGACCAGGTTCGAGTGTCTGCAGCACATTAGAGCTGACGACTGGTCGCCGGAACAGATTTCAGGGGCAATGAAGCTCAAAGGCATAAGTGTAAGCCACACGACCATATACAAATGGGTGAAAGAGGATAAGCTGGCCGGCGGAACTCTGTTTGAACACCTTCGTCATAAGGGACACCGTAGAAAAGAAAATCCATACAAAGGAGCCTCGGCACGCAACATACCCAACCGCACATCTATCAAGGAACGCCCGGCAGAAGCTGACGGAAAACGCTTTGGAGATTGGGAAATGGATTTGATCATCGGCAAGAACGGCTACCAGGCTATCCTTACTCTTGTGGAACGTTCTACCGGATATGTTATCATCCACCATCTCAAACACGGGAAGAAGGCCAAGGAACTTGCAAAAGAAGTAATACGGCTGCTGTATGCATACAAGGCCGATGGAGTATTGACCATAACAACCGATAACGGCTCTGAGTTCTCGCAGCACATGCTTATCTCGAAGGCTCTGAAAGGTGTCAAAGTGTATTTTGCAGACCCATATGCCTCATGGCAGAAAGGACTTGTAGAGTATACCAACAAGCTTATACGGCAGTATATACCTAAAGGTTCTGACTTTGATGAAATCAGCCCGCCTCAGCTAATGGCCATTCAGAAAAAACTAAATAACAGACCTCGTAAGAAACTTGGCTATTCAACACCTAAAATAGAATTCTTCAAACATTTCAATTAATATACAACAAGTTATGACAGCAGAACAATGTCGTCTACTGGTGAAGTATGCGTTGGACTTACGCAGCGCATTGTGCGCATATGAAGATAAATACGGCGTAATTGATATTAAGGTAGACCCTATTTCTGAAATCGTTGAGGCTGGTGCTAATTTGATACACTTAGTCGACTATCTTGAACCGATCCATTCATCTCTGGAGGAAGATCCTTTCTGAATTATCTCCTCTTTTGGTGAATGGTCTCGATGATTTTTGTAAATTCGCACTTGCTTGTTTAATCTGCGCATACTATAATAAAACTTAAAATGCTTGTCAATCAGAAAAAGATTTATTACCTTTGCAATGAAATCATTCAAAATCTGAAACAGATTGCAATACTTAACCCACTTTATTTCTTTAATCTCATAAAACAACCTGCCTATAGCGAATCATTACTCTAATTTAAAAATCTAACAAGTAATGCAAAATCTGACACGGCTCTCGGATGAACATCTCGTGGCCGCTTATGCTAAAGGTAACAATATCGCTTTCGATACCCTGCTGACACGTCACAAGGACCGGATGTATTCCTACATTCTCCACATTGTGAAGTCAGAAGAACTTGCCGATGACATATTTCAGGAAACTTTCGTAAAGATAATTTCCACCATCCGCCAAGGCCGTTATGCCGAAACCGGAAAATTCGCAGCCTGGGCGCTCAGAATAGCACGCAACATAATCATCGACCACTTCCGCCAGAACAAGTCGCAAACCATGCTCTCAATCGACAAGGACGACATCGACATACTGAACCGGGAGGAACTCGCCGACTCCAACAT
>JAXJVW010000006.1:0-7065 GCA_036308365.1 Muribaculaceae bacterium | reverse complement strand
GTACATCTCATTGCGGATGTTCTTGATCATGAAGATGGCGCGGTCGAGTTTGGAACCACCGCTCGTGGAGCCGGCGCACGCTCCGGTGAACATCAGCAGGAATATTATCAGCATGACCGGCGTGCCCCAATGTTCCACACCGCTGATGGTGTAGCCGGTTGACGAAATCGTTGACACAACCTGGAAAAGGGTGTCGATGATCCCCGACCGGAGTGAATGATAGTGGCCGTTGATGATCATTATCAACGTGACTGCCGCTGTGGCCCACAACACGGCTATGACATATGCCCGGAAAGCCTCGTTGCGCCATATCATCCGGTAGTCCCCTATGCTGACCTTGTATATCATGCCGAAGTTCACCCCTCCCATGAACATGAAAACTATCAGAACACACTTGACATAATTGGAGTTCCAGTGGTTGATGCCATCGGGATTGGTGGTGAAGCCACCGGTGCTCATGGTGCTCAATGCGTGGCAGAAGGAATCGAACAGATTCATCGGCCCGACCCACAGAAGCAGCGTCAGAACAATGGTCAGCAGCGTGTAGCACACCCACAGTGTCATCGCCGTCTGGCTGACTCGCGGACGTATCTTCTCATGTGTGATGCCGGTAACCTCGGCGTTGAACATCTGCATTCCCCCCGACGAATTGAGCATCGGAATGACGGCAAGTGTGAATAGGATTATTCCCATGCCACCGATCCATTGCATCAGCGAACGCCAAACCAAAATGCCATGGCTGATGCCGGAAATGTCGGTCAGAACCGATGCCCCGGTGGTGGTGAAGGCGCTGATGGAGTCGAAAAAGGCATCGGTGAAATTGAGCCCCGGCGACCCTATCATGAACGGTATCAATCCGAACAGCGAGAATATAACCCACACCAGCGACGTCAGCAGAAACCCCTCGCGCTTTCCCATATCGGAGAAACGGGGCTTGATCAGATAGGTCATCGAAAGTCCCGCGGCAAGGGTGGCACCGGTGGCTATGGCAAAGGCGCGGGCATCGGACTCGCCATAGATGAGCGACGTGATCAGAGGCACCAGGGTGAATCCGCTCTCAAACAGCAGAAGTATGCCTAAAATCCTCAGTATCATCAGCATGTTTATTCCGGGACGTCGTCGCTTATGGGTTATCTCTTTCATTCCTATTTAGTGATTATTTTTCTTCTTGATTATCACTTGGTCATCATTAGCCAGCTTGGCTCTATCGGGTGAACTTCTGGGTGACTACTGTGGTGTTGTAGCATCCGTCGACCACGGTCACCTTCAGCTCATGTTGAGTGCCACGTTTGAGTCCCGAACCGTTGAGATCGTAGGTCAGGGTGGCTGATTTGCCGTCGAACTCCATGATGACGAACTTGCCGTCGATCTCTCCACGGAACGACTCCACACCACTCAGATTGTCACCTATCTTGACGGAGATCCTGTTGTTGCGGCCCCATAGCTTGGGCGAAACCATGCGTGCCGTCGGGGCGGTGACATCGGTGGTCACGGCGTATGTGCCGAAACGGTTTACGTCGGCTTTCATGTGGCCCGACTCCTCATACTCCCCACCTATGGCCGACCGTGATCCACCGCTGATTCTGACCATACAGAGTTTCGTGGGGTCGGCCACTTTCCCTTCAACGGGGAGCTCTATGGTGATGTTGTTAGCCAGCGGAACTGTCGGGTCGCCGATTTTGACAACCGGTGACAGATAGCTGTCCGACGGTGTGGCCGTCACATTGAACCAGGTGTTGTCATAGAGCACTCCGGCGGGCAGCTCAACCTTGACATTGTCGACATTATAATAATTGTAGCCACGATAGTCAAGAAGCCATTCCTTATGCTCGGGAGCGGTGATTTCCTGGCGCTTGCCATGGATGGTGAACGGGAACTTGCGGCTGTTGCCGAACTCATCGGTCAGGGTGAACTCACACTTGTAGGGGCGCTCCTGGTCGATGGTGACGATGCCGCTGTCGTTGGCTTTTATCATGAACCCTAACGGCTGTGACGGCGGAACATAGGTCCACATCATCCATCGGCCCCGGTTCACCACGTCGCCGAAGTAGGCCAACGTGTTGACCGCACGGGTCTCGTCCATCTCAAACCGGTCGATGACACGCTCGTAAACCACACGCCCGTCAACGCTCAGGGTCATATATTTCACACCATAAACATTAGCGGTGCCGGTCATACGGTCGAAGGCGTTGATGGCCGGGACTACGTCGCCCCAGGCCGTGAACCCTTTCGAGGCTTCGGCCGGGGTTAGGACAACCCCTTTCGACCCGCCGTTGACAACGCCGTTCTCACGCGGATAAAGCCCAACGTGGCGAACCTCGGGTGCGGCCTTATCATTGAACAATCCCCGCATGTAGGGGATAGGGTCGACAGCATAGCCGGTCTCGGTCTCTCTGAGCTCCAGATGCACGTGGGGGCCGAACGAATGCCCCGCGTTGCCGCTCTTGGCAATGACGTCGCCACGCTTAACCGGAAACTGGTCGGGGGTGAAATGCACATCAACAGCAAACTGCTGCGACTCAAGCTGACGGGCCCTGACGGCCTTGTCGACCGCCGGACAGAACCCCTCGAGGTGGCCGTAGACCGATGTCAGTCCGGTCGACGGATGGGTCACATAAATGGCCCGGCCGTAGCCCCACGGCGACACCGACGCGCGCGAAACATAGCCGTCGTCAACACTGTGAACGTCAAAACCTGTCCGGCCCTGGGTCTTGAAGTCGAGTCCGGAATGGAAATGGTTCGGGCGCAACTCGCCGAAATTACCCGCTAAAAGCGAAGGAATGTCAACCGGACGCCGGAGCTGCGGAACTTCAGCTTCCTTTTCAGCCCCCTCGAGAGAGGTTGTCGAAGCTATTGCCGCTATGATAATTATTGTCAGGAAGTGTCTCATCATGTAATGAAATTTATCACAAAATTAATCATTATTCACCATCATTTCACCTTTTATCAAAAATAATTGCTCACTACTGACCAAAAATTCGTACTTTTGTGGAAATTTTCACAGGTGACTTTCTTTGGTCACCGTTAAGCTTTTTGATTACTTTCAATTTCGCTCTCACTTCACATGCAGGAAAAAATCATTATCCTCGACTTTGGCTCGCAGACAACGCAGCTCATTGGCCGCCGCGTTCGCGAACTGAACACTTATTGTGAGATTCTCCCTTACAATAAGTTCCCGGAAAATGACCCCTCGGTCATCGGAGTTATCCTTTCAGGTTCACCGTTCTCGGTGTATGATGAAAAGGCGTTCAAAATCAACACCCTGGCACTGAGGGGAAAACTGCCCGTGTTGGGCATTTGCTTCGGGGCGCAGTTGCTCTCTTATCAGGGGGGTGGAAATGTGGAGGGCGCTCCCTCGCGTGAGTATGGCCGTGCCCATCTGACCGACATCAACCCCGACTGCCCTCTGTTCAACGGCATTGAAAAGGGTTCGCAGGTGTGGATGAGCCACGGCGACACCATCACAGCCATCCCGGCTGACTTCCACGTGACCGCTTCGACCGACAGCGTGAAATACGCCGCCTTCCAGGCCAACAGCGAACAGACCTATGGCGTGCAGTTCCACCCCGAGGTCTATCACTCGGAGGATGGTCTGAAACTGTTGAAGAACTTCGTGGTTGACATCTGCGGCAGCAAACAGACATGGAACCCCGAATCATTCATCGAATCAACCGTGGCCCAGCTCAAAGAGCAGTTAGGCGACGACAAAGTGGTGCTCGGACTGAGCGGTGGCGTTGATTCAACCGTGGCCGGAGTGCTGCTCAACAAGGCCATCGGAAGCAACCTGACATGTATCTTCGTTGACCACGGATTGCTCCGCTATAATGAGTTCAATGATGTTATGGACGATTACAAAGGCTT
Source organism: Muribaculaceae bacterium (assembly GCA_036308365.1). Lineage (GTDB taxonomy): Bacteria > Bacteroidota > Bacteroidia > Bacteroidales > Muribaculaceae > CAJUPY01. The sequence goes on along the minus strand of JAXJVW010000006.1, from coordinate 3,204 downwards.
GGGCCTCAATGTGATAGGTGTCGATGCGTCGGAGAAATTCTTCTCGGAACTCAAAGGTGTGACCGACCCCGAGCGGAAACGCAAAATCATAGGCAAGGGCTTCATCGATGTTTTCGACCGCGAGGCCTCCAAACTGACCGATGTGCGCTGGCTCGCCCAGGGTACTATCTACCCCGACTGCATCGAGTCGCTGTCCATCACCGGCACCGTCATCAAGAGCCACCACAATGTGGGTGGTCTGCCTGAGAAAATGAACCTCAAGCTTTGCGAGCCTCTCCGTCTGCTCTTCAAGGATGAGGTGAGGGCCGTGGGCCGTGCACTCGGCGTTCCCGAACGTCTCATTGGCCGCCACCCGTTCCCGGGTCCCGGACTGGCCGTGCGTATCCTCGGCGACATTACCCGTGAGAAGGTCGACATTCTGCAGCAAGCCGACCATATCTTCATCCAGGGACTCCGCGACTGGGGCCTCTACGACAAGGTTTGGCAGGCCGGAACCATCCTGCTCCCCGTTCAGAGCGTGGGCGTGATGGGTGACGAACGCACATATGAACAGGCTGTGGCGCTGCGCGCCGTGACCTCGACCGACGCCATGACTGCCGACTGGGCCCGCCTCCCCTATGAGTTCCTGGCCAAGGTTTCCAATGACATCATCAACAAGGTGCGCGGAGTGAACCGCGTTACCTACGACATCTCCTCAAAGCCACCGGCAACGATCGAGTGGGAGTGAGGGATAATTTTGAATTAGACAAAAAATACCTAATTCAAAATTCCACATTCAAAATTATTCAAGGTTCAACTATCCATCGTATATCTGTTTCGGGGAAACAGAAATACGATGGATAGTATTATCATGGCGGTGAGAGCCCAAGGATAGTAGAGATAGGGGAATGGTGCGATTGGAGAGATTCCGGCGAGTGAGGCGGCAAGCAGAGTCTGCGCTCCGTAAGGGATTATGCACTGGACAATGCACGATGATGAGTCGAGCAGCGAGGCGGCTTTTCGCGGGGCTATTCCGAAGCGAGAGGCGATGCGTCGGGTAATTTCGCCGACGGTTATGATGGCCACGGTGTTGTTGGCGGTGCACAGGTTTACTATGGCCACCAGGGCGCACACCACGCTCTGCGCTCCTCGGGTTCCGGAGATTCGGCGTGTCATCAGATGAAGGATGTAGTCGATCCCTCCTAATTCTTTGATTATACCGAGCATGCCGGCAGCCAGAAGTGTGATGATTATCAGCTCGCCCATGGAGTTAATGCCGGAGCCCATGAAAAGGGCCATGTCGAGCAGGGGGAATCCGCCGATGATGCCGAGAGTGATGCAGGTCAGTATTCCGGCGGTCAGCACAATTGTGACATTGATTCCGGCGATCGCGGCGGCTATCACCACCAGATAGGGGAGGATGAGCCAGTGGTTGCAATCGTCGACGGTTTTTATTTCAGGGGCATCGTAGCTCATGAGTATGTAGATTGCCAGGGTTATGACGGCGGCCGGCAGGGCGATCCAAATGTTGGCTTTGAATTTGTCGCTCATGTCGCATCCTTGCGACCTGGTGGCCGCGATGGTGGTGTCGGAAATCACCGACATGTTGTCGCCGAAGAAGGCCCCGCTGATTATTATTGCCACGTAGAACGCGATGTCGCCCCCAGACTGTCCGGCCAGTTCCACGGCTATCGGGGTCAGGGCTACGACTGTTCCGACCGATGTTCCTACCGACAGCGAAATGAAGCAGGCGGCGAAGAAGAGTGTAGGGACGATGAATCCCGCCGGGAAAAACTTCAGTGTCAGTTTGACGGTGGCGTCGACCGCGCCCAGTTCCTTGGCCAGTGCGGAGAATGCTCCGGCCAGGACGAACACCCATATCATGTAGAGGATGTTTGAGTGTCCGGCGGCGCGTGAAAACAGATCGATGCGCTCTGTCAGCGGGCGTCCGCGGAAAATAGCGATGGCCCATACGGAGGCCACAAGCAGAGCCACGGAGATTGGCATTTTGTAGAAGTCGCCGGCAATGATTGAGGTGACGACATATGTGACGAGGAAAAGGAACACCGGCGAAAGTGCCAGCAGTCCTTTGCGGGTGCTGATATTCAATGTTTTATCGCTCATGGGCAGGGTGTGAGTGAGGAAATTTTTATGCAAAGGTAAAACAAATTCCAGAAAGGACAAAGCCGCAGGGAGGAGTGGATAGGTGTGGGCTGAAACTCTGAACAAGTGAATCTTGTTGGGGATAAGTATCAGGCTGGCCAGATGGATAGTTGCCGTTGAGGAGCAGATCAGATTGGATTGTTGAGTTGGATAAAAATGAACTCCCACTACTTTCACAAGCGGTGGGAGTTCTTAACCTATGATTCACTTATATGTAAAACTAATTGTTTCTTGGGCTATTTGAAGTTGTATTTATTATCGGATAGGATGATATTGAACGAACGCTTCAATAGCTTCGTAGGAAGCCAGTCCGAGGCTTTGATAGAGCATAGCGGTAGCGCGGTTGCGGTCCTCGGCGCGTTGCCAGAACAGACGGTCGTCATCACCGAGGAAGGGGGCGTTTTCCATCTGAGACTGGTGTTTGAGGATAGAGTTACGTTTAGAGCGGAGCTGCTCGGGGCTCATGGGCACAGCCATTTCAATGTGGTCGATTTCCCATTCGGCCCATGCGCCGCGATACATCCAGATTCGGCATTCTTTCATCCAGGGTTCGTCCTTGAGTTCGTCGACAGCGGCGAGCACGGCGTCGGTGCACACACGGTGTGTTCCGTGGGGGTCGGCCAGGTCGCCGGCAACGAAAATCTGCTGTGGTTTAACTTTTTCGATGAGTTCTTTGACGATGTTGACGTCGCGTTCGGTGAGTTCGCCTTTCTTGATTGTTCCGGTCTCATAGAATGGGAGACGGAGGAAGTGGATGTTATCAGGTTTGACACCCATGTAGTTGCAGGCGATGGTTGCTTCGGCCTGACGTATCATTGTTTTGATTTCGCGGATTTCCTTAGAGTCCATCTCTCCGGGAGTCTTGGAGTTCACGAAAGTTTTGATGTCGTCAGAGAGGATGCGGTAAGATGCAGTGTTGAAGTCGAACATCGGTGCGATTTTGTCCATCATGAGGAAGTAGCGCATCATGTCCTCGTCGCCGACAGCGATGTTGCCTGATGTTTCGTAGGCCACATGCACATCGTGGTTCTGGTCGACCAGACGCTGCAGGGTTCCACCCAT
>JAXJVW010000005.1:0-11949 GCA_036308365.1 Muribaculaceae bacterium | reverse complement strand
GAGTAGCAGCCGCTCACAAACATAATTTCAGGCATGTCGGCACCGGTGCCATCACTGCCGCTGACCCACTCGCCTGAAGGCTGCGTAACGGCCACGATCCGTGCTCGCACCTTCGCTTTGTGATACATGTAAACACCCACGCCCACGGCACCTATGACCACGGCCATCAGCAAAAGCATCAACCCCACCGCCACAAATGAGCGGTGAGGTTTACGCTTGTATTCTTTGTTTTCAGTGAGGGGAGGCAGGGTGGATTCATCCACCCCGCTACCCTTCAAACCAGGTTTTTCAAAATTCATCCTTTGACAATTTCATGCAGTTTAGTCAACGCCGACACAACTCCGGAGCCATCCTTGCCACCGGCCTGGGCGAATCCCGGCTGACCACCGCCACCACCTTTGATGGCTTTGGCCGCCTCACGGACTGCCGCCGATGCGTTGTAGCCTTTCTTGACGAGGTCGTCGGTGAACATCACCGTCAGCAACGGTTTGCCCGACATGTCGACGGTCGCGGCGACGAACGCTGTTGATTCGGGTGAGAGCTCACGGATGGCGAATGCCACTCCTTTAACAAATTCAGGCACGCGCACATGGCTCATGCTGACGAGTTTTATTCCGTTCACGGTTTCGGCCTTGGCCAGTGCTTCGGCTGCGGCGCTCTTAATCCGTTCGCGCATATGCTCCTCGGCCTGTTTGCGCAGCGCGGCGTTTTCCTCAACCGCCTTGCGGAGGGCCGATTTGATGTCGGGGGCGTTGTTGAACATGGCGCCTATTTCATGGAGCAGGTCGGCGTTGCGGTCAAACAGTTCCTCGGCACGCGCTCCGGTGACAGCCTCGATGCGGCGTATTCCGGCGGCGATGCTGCTCTCGGCAATGATTTTGATCATGCCGATGTTACCGGTGTTCTCGACATGTGTTCCACCACATAGCTCAACAGAGTCGCCGTAGCGGATCACACGAACTTCATCACCATATTTCTCTCCGAACAGCGCCATGGCGCCCATCTCCATCGCCTTGGCAATGGGAACGTTACGGTGTTCGTCGCGGGGAATGGCCATGCGCACGCGGCTGTTGGCCAGATGCTCAACCTTGCGGATTTCCTCGGGCGTGAGTTTCTGGAAATGCGAGAAGTCGAAGCGGAGCAGGTCGGGCGAAACATATGAGCCTTTCTGCTCAACATGTGTGCCCAGCACCTCGCGCAGAGCCTCATGCAGAAGGTGGGTCGCGGTGTGGTTGCATGAGATTGCCTGACGCGCCACGGTGTCAACGCTCGCAGTGAACTTGGCGGTGACATCGGAGGGAAGTTTGGTGGTCAAATGAACACCCATGCCGTTCTCACGCTTGGTGTCGAAAATCTCGATCACTTCATCGCCGGCGGTCAATGTGCCGCGGTCACCAACCTGACCACCCATTTCAGCGTAGAAAGGTGTCTCGGTGAGCACTATCTGGTAGAATTCTTTATTTTTCTGTTTAACCTTGCGATAACGCAGAATCTCGGCTTCAGCCTTGGTGCAGTCGTAGCCCACGAACTGCTGTTCACCCTCGTTGACTGTCACCCAGTCGCCTGTCTCAACCGAGGCGGCGTTGCGGGCGCGGGCTTTCTGGGCGGCCATCTCGGCGTCGAATCCGGCGCGGTCAAGGGTCATGCCGTTCTCCTTGAGAATAAGTTCAGTGAGGTCGAGGGGGAAACCGTAGGTGTCGTAGAGCAGGAACGCTTCCTTGCCGTCGATCTCGGTCTTACCGGCTTTCTTGGTTTCGGCCATACAGTTTTCCAGCAGTTTGATGCCGTTTTCAAGGGTGCGCAGGAATGAATCCTCCTCCTCTTTTATCACTTTCATTATCAGCTCACGCTGGGCGGGCAGTTCGGGATAGGCCTGACCCATGCTCTCGATAAGAGTGTCGATGAGGCGATACATGAACGCCTGTTTCTGTTCGAGGAATGTGTAGGCATAACGGACGGCGCGACGCAGAATGCGGCGAATCACATAGCCCGCCTTGGCATTCGACGGAAGCTGTGAATCGGCGATGGAGAACGCGATGGTTCTGACATGGTCGGCGATAACACGCATGGCCACGTCGACCTTGTGGTCCTCGCCATATTTCTTACCTGACAGCTGTGAGATTTTGCCGATCAGGGGAGTGAACACGTCAGTGTCGTAGTTGCTCTGCTTACCCTGAAGCGCCATGCACAGACGCTCGAAGCCCATACCGGTGTCGATAACCTTGGCGGGAAGGGGCTGCAATGATCCGTCGGCCATACGCTGGAACTGCATGAACACAAGGTTCCAGATTTCTATCACTTGGGGATGATCCTTGTTGACCATCTCGGCACCTGAAACTTTGGCGCGCTCTTCGTCGCTACGAAGGTCAATGTGTATTTCGGAGCAGGGACCGCACGGACCGGTCTCACCCATCTCCCAGAAGTTGTCGTGCTTGTTGCCGTTGATGATATGTGAGGCGGGCAGATGTCGCTCCCAGATTGAAGCGGCTTCGTTGTCGCGTTCAAGCCCTTCCTCGGGCGAACCCTCGAACACGGTGGCATACAGCCGCTCGGGGTCGAGTTTCAGAACATCAACCAGATACTCCCACGCCCAGTCGATGGCCTCTTTCTTGAAATAATCGCCGAACGACCAGTTGCCGAGCATCTCGAACATCGTATGATGATAAGTGTCGTGGCCTACCTCCTCGAGGTCATTGTGTTTGCCACTCACTCGCAGACATTTCTGTGAATCAGCCACGCGAACATACTTCGCCGCTTTGTTCCCCAAAATGATATCCTTGAACTGATTCATCCCGGCGTTGGTGAACATCAGCGTGGGGTCATCCTTGATTACCATTGGCGCCGACGGCACAATGTGGTGACCCTTTCCTTCGAAAAAGGTTTTGAACGATTCGCGTATCTCTTTTGCTGTTAACATATAATAATATATCTTGATTGTAAAAATTTATCTCAAAAAAATCATGCAAAATTACTCATTATTTGTTATTTTTGCAACTTAAAAGCATATGAACTTTTCCCCGAAGTTTCAATCTTTAAACTCCTGTGTCTGTTCTGCGTGGGTTTACGCTTATCTTTTATTAATTTAACCTATCGCCCAATCATTTCGAGCGGGAGCCAAGCAGCGCACGACACCAGGATGTCACACAGCGATGAAAAAGAAAATTTTCTACCGATACAACAAAATCACCGACACCTTCGAAAGGGTCTACCCATCTCGATGGAGAAAGATCTGGAGCCTGACTTCCTACACTGTCGAGGTGGCGCTGGTGGTCATCGTGGCCGCCATAGCCCTATACTACTGGGTGGAGCTCCCGAAGGAGGAGATGTTGCGTGAGGAGAACCGCCGGCTCAAAACCCAGCTCGAGGCGGTCAATCTCCGTCTCGACGAATCAATGAAGGTGATGGACGCCATAGCCGAACGCGACAACAACTTCTACAGGGTCATGATGCAGGCCCCTCCCCTCTCTGCTCAGCAACGCTACGGTGGCATATCTGCCCCTGAAACATCTTCGGCAATGAACGATGCCGACCTGGTGACCAACGTTTCAGAAAAAGTCGACATGCTCGACCGCCTGCTCTATGCCCAGATCCAGTCGTTCGACTCGCTCAGGGTGATGGCTTCGCAGCAAACCGACCGTCTCAAACACATCCCATCGGTGCAGCCTATCGCCCAGAAAGATATGACCCAGCTCGCTTCGGGCTACGGGGTCAGGGTCGACCCGGTCTACGGTGTCACACGATTCCACGAGGGTATGGACTTCGCCGCAAAAACCGGAACACGCGTAAACGCCACTGGCGACGGTGTGGTGGTGAAAGCCGACTGGAACAGCGGCTACGGAAACCTCGTGGAGATTGACCACGGCTACGGCTACACCACCCGCTACGCACACCTCAGCCAAATCAACGTCAGACAGGGGCAGCCGGTGTCACGCGGCGACAAAGTGGGCGAAGTGGGGTCAACCGGAAAATCCACCGGGTCTCATCTCCACTACGAAGTCAGAATCCACGGTGTGGCACAGCCCCCATATAAATATTATTTCGAAGACCTCACCCCCGAACAGTACGTGGCCATGATCGCCGCAAACGATGCCGCCGCCCATGTCATGGACTGATCAACCATCATCCCCTTCACCCCACTCTATGCCAACTTCAGCTACTTCTCATGACTCCCTGAGCAAAACCTACTTCAAAATCCGCGACGTGGCCGAAATGCTCAATGTCAACACCTCGACTCTACGTTTCTGGGAAAAGGAATTCCCTCAGTTCCTTACCCCATACAGAAACGCCGGTGGAACACGCTATTATTCCCCGAAGGATATTGAAAACCTCCGCAAAATAATTTTCCTGCTGAAGGTCCGTGGGCTGAAACTCGAAGCCGCCAAAGCCGAACTGGCCCGAAACAGGGAAGGTGTGGAGAAACGTTTCGAGGTCATTGAACGTCTCAAACAGATGCGCAACGAGGTGACTATGCTTCTGAACGCACTCAACTCCAAACGGTTCTGACCGTTCATTCTCTCCACGCTAACTCTAAACTCACATCCCCCATCGAACAATGGCAAGCTACCTGCAAATCAACGAACTCACCAAAAGCGTGGGCGACAGAATACTCTTTCAAGGAATAACTCTCGGTGTCGACGAAGGCGACAAAATAGGCTTGATTGCGAAAAACGGCACCGGCAAAACAACTTTCCTACGTTGCCTCGCAGGCGACGAAACCCCCGACTCCGGTTCTATTGTCTATAAAAACGACCTCAGGGTGGCTTATCTCGAACAGACACCCGTTCTCCCAGCCGGAGCTTCGGCTATCGAAGCGGCCTTCGCCCACCCTACCCCGGCCACGAAGGCGATCGAGCTTTATGAAACGGCTCTCGCTTCCGATAACCCCGACAACATCAACGAAGCCATCAAACTGATGGACGCCGAAAACGCCTGGGACTATGAGGAACGGATGAAACAGCTCCTGACCCAGCTCAACATAACCGACATGACCCAGTGTGTCGACAACATGTCGGGAGGTCAGCGCAAACGTCTCGCGCTGGCAAGGATAATCCTGGGGGAACCTGACCTGATTATCCTCGATGAGCCTACTAACCACCTCGACATCTCCTCGATAGAATGGCTCGAAAACTATCTGTCACGCTCGAGGTGCACTCTGCTCATGGTGACCCACGACCGATATTTCCTCGACCGCGTCTGCAACAAAATCATCGAACTCGACCGGACGAACCTCTACTCCTACAACGGAAACTACGACTACTACCTGCGACGCCGGGCCGAACGCATCGAGGCGATGACGGCCGAACTGGCTAAAGTCAAAAACACGCTCCGGAAGGAACAGGAATGGATGCGACGGCAGCCTCAGGCACGTGCCGGAAAGGCAAAGTATCGCATCGACTCGTTCTACGACCTCAAGGAACGCTCGCAGGTCAACATGCGCGACGACAACGTGCAGCTCTCGGTGAAGTCGTCCTACATCGGCTCAAAGATTTTCGAGGCCGAGAACATCCGCAAACGGTTCGGCGACAAAATAATACTCGATGACTTCTCCTACATTTTCTCACGCTACGAGAAACTGGGCATCATCGGCGAAAACGGAGTAGGCAAATCAACGTTCATCAAAATGCTCCAGGGAATAATCCCGCCCGACAGCGGCCAATGGAACGTCGGCGAAACAGTACGCTTCGGCTACTCCAGCCAGGAGGGGATAGCCTTCGACGAAAACAAGAAAGTGGTCGACGCAATCACTGAACTGGCCGAGGATATCGTCATTAACGACGGCATCCACATCGCACCGATGCAATTCCTCCAGAAGTTCCTCTTCTCACCCGCCGACCAACAGAAATTCATCCACACTCTCAGCGGTGGCGAACGTGCGAGGCTGCACCTGGCCGCAGTGCTGATGAAATCGCCCAACTTCCTCATTCTCGATGAACCAACAAACGACCTCGACATCGTCACGCTCGGCATCCTCGAGGAATATCTCGCCGATTTCAAGGGATGCCTGATTGTAATCTCCCACGACCGTTTCTTCCTCGACTCCATCGTCGACCATCTGTTTGTGTTCCAAGGCAACGGCGTAATCAAGGATTTCCCGGGAAACTACACGGAATACCGGGCTTTCATCGCCGCTCAGAAGGAGCAGAAAGCAACCGAAACCAAACCGGCGGCGAAACCGCAACGCCCAAAATCGGAACGGCAGGCCCGGCTATCGTTCAAAGAAAGGAAGGAACTGGAACAGCTCACTTCGGAAATCGACAGCCTGAACAATGAAAAATCGGAAATCGAAAACCTTTTCAACTCCGGCGCCGACCCCGAAACCATCCGTCAGAAGGCCGACCGCTACAAGGAAATCCAGAATCTGCTCGACGAAAAGGAACTGCGATGGCTCGAACTCTCGGAAATCGAGGGTTAGCTCGTTATGAGTGTGTTTATTCTCTCATCATAAAAAGGACACGTGTTAAATTTAAACACACTCTAACTTTTTTTGTGGCTTAGGGAGATAACAAAACCCCCTCGACCGTTGTTCTTATTGTGACATCCCGGACCCATGCCGTGCGCTTATCCGCAACCGCCGACATCCGCCCGACCCATTGCGTTGAACTCTTTTAACAGTCACATTATGAACAACGACAAATCAGCCATACAATCATCGGGCCGACTGAGCCACCTGACATTGGCCGGAGTGATAGTCACTCTCGGGATAGTGTTCGGCGACATCGGAACCTCTCCACTCTACGTGATGAAAGCCCTCGCGGCCGTCAACCCCGGCTTCGACCGCGACTACATCATCGGGGCTGTGTCATGCATAATCTGGACGCTGACAATCCAAACCACCCTTAAATATGTCTTTATCGCTCTCAAAGCCGACAACAACGGCGAGGGGGGCATACTCGCCCTCTACGCACTGCTCCGAAAAACACCTCACAAATGGATCTACATTGTCGGAGCCATCGGTGCGGCCGCACTAATCGCCGACGGGGTCATAACCCCAGCCGTGACCGTTACGTCGGCCGTGGAAGGTCTGAGAGGTGTGGCCCCCGACGTGCCGGTGATTTCTGTGACTCTCGTCATCATCGCCCTGATTTTTCTGCTGCAACAGGCCGGAACCGGAACCATCGGACGCTTCTTCGGTCCGTTCATGCTCCTTTGGTTCACTGCTTTAGGAGTTGTCGGCGCATTGCACATACCCTCAAACTGGGGCGTGCTGCAGGCTTTCAACCCACTGATGGCCATCCGAATGCTGATTGACTACCCAGGATGGTTCGCCGTTCTCGGGGCTGTGTTCCTCTGCACCACAGGTGCCGAGGCCCTTTACTCCGACCTGGGGCACTGCGGCCGGCGCAACATCACCGTCAGCTGGATCTACGTCAAAGCGATGCTAATCATCAACTATCTGGGACAAGGAGCATGGATGATCGAAAACCACGCTGAAGCCGTTCAGTCAAACCCGTTCTTCGGCATCGTGCCTCAGCAACTGACCATCGTAGCCGTGGTTCTGAGCACGGGTGCGGCAATCATAGCAAGCCAGGCCTTGCTCAGCGGCGCGTTCACAATCTTCGCCGAAGCCATAAACCTGGGCTTCTGGCCTAAGCTGAGAATAAAATACACTTCGGAGGAAAAAGGTCAGCTCTACATCCCGGCGGTCAACATGGCCCTGTTCGCCGGCTGCGTCGTCACGGTGGTGATGTTCCGCGACTCGTCACACATGGAAGCGGCCTACGGACTGGCCATAACCGTCACCATGATAATGACCACACTGCTGCTCACACTATGGATGCGGACACGTGGCGTGAAAAAACTCGCCTGCGCTCTGTTCGCTCTGTTTTTCCTCGCCATCGAGGGGATTTTCCTCGTGGCAAACATGGCCAAGTTCATGCACGGCGGATGGTTCACTGTCATTCTGGCCGGAACGGTGGGCGCAGTCATGATCACATATTTCATTGCACTGAAAAAACGTAACGAACAGCTCAGCTACATGCCGATCGCCGACTGTGTGCCACTGCTCAGGGACATCAGCGATGACTCGCAAATTGCAAAATACGCATCTAACCTGATTTATTTCAGCCGCTCGCCGGCCCCCGACGACATTGAAAGCAAAATCTTCTACTCCATTGTGAACAAAAATCCGAAACGGGCCGACCACTACTGGTTCATACGCATCGAAACGACCGACTCACCCTACACTCTGTCATATAACGTGAAAACCGCCGACCCGGAACGTATTTTCATCGTAACGATGAAACTCGGGTTCCGCATCGAACCGAAAGTGAGCGTGCTGTTTCGTCAGGTGGTGGAAGATCTCGTGGAAGCAGGACAACTCAATCTGACCAGCAAATACCCGTCGCTCGCTAAAGCAGGGATTACGGGCGACTTCAGGTTCATGATAATCCACCGCATTTTCTCCCCGGCGAGCAACTGCCCGCGCATGGAATCATTCATCCTGTCGGCCCATCAGAAACTGCGCGCAATGGGCATTTCCGACCAAAGTGCCATGGGACTCGACACGAGTCTGGTCACCGTCGAAACCGTGCCACTCGTGATTTCACGCGACACCTCTCGACGCATCATGCGCGAACCTCAATAATTTACTTCTCGATAAGCACCGTGGCCTGGGCCGCGATTCCCTCCTTGCGTCCGGTGAAACCCAGATGCTCGGTGGTGGTGGCTTTCACCGACACGGCTTCGACATCCAGGCCTAAATCCATGGCTATGTTCTCGCGCATCGCTTCGATATACGGGAGCATCTTCGGCGCCTGGGCAATGATTGTGACATCAACATTCACAGGGCGGTAGCCTTTCTCACCTATCAGCCGGAGCACCTCGCGGAGCAAAACCCGTGAGTCCGCACCCTTGTAACGGGGATCTGTGTCGGGAAAATGATAACCTATGTCATGCATAGCCGCCGCTCCTAACAAAGCGTCGCTCAGCGCATGCAGCGCCACGTCGGCATCACTGTGGCCCAACAATCCTTTCTCATAAGGCACATCAACACCGCAGATAATGCAGCGGCGCCCCTCCACCAGACGGTGTACGTCAAATCCGTTTCCTATACGTATCATCACCGGCGACGTCTACCCAAAATTTCACGCAACCCGTCCATGTCAAACGTCAGGGTGAAGCGCAGTGTCTGGTCAAGTGGCGAGGTCTGGGCGGTGGCCATCATGTATGATGCGTCGAGCCTCAACACATTGAGCGAGAAACCCGCGCCAATGCCGAAATACTGACGGTTACCCTTGAACTGGTCCTCATGATAATAGCCCGCGCGGAGGAAAAACTGCTGATTGTAGGAATACTCGGCGCCGAGCGAATAATATATCTCGCGCAACTCCTCGCTGAAGCCTCCGGGAGCATCGGAAAACGACTTGAAGATACCGGTGATGGGCGACATGTTCTCCCAATTTTCAAGTGCATCCAGATAAGCCGCCTGTCCTTCGGTGGTCTCAGTGTCGAAATCGATCTCACGCGGACGCGTTGGAACAAGTAACTTGTTCAGGTCGAGCGACAAGGCCAATGTGTGATAGTCGGCCAACGGGAACATGAACGTTGTGCCCAAACGCAGGTTCGTGGGCAAAAACGCCGGATTCTCGCCGTTGTTGAACTGAACCTTCGAACCGATGTTCGAAATGTTCCAACCCCACGACCACTGACACTCGTTGCGTCCTATGATAGGATATGTGGTATAATATCCCGAAATATCAGCCGCAAATGCCGAAGCACCGGTCTGCTGGTCGCCGGCATATGAATCGGTGAACCCAAGATCGGAATAAATATAGCGGAAAACCACACCCATTGAGAATTTCTCCGACAGCTTTCGTGAATATCCCACGTCGAAACTCATCTCATAGGGATTCAACGACTGACCCGAAGTGTCGCCGGGACCGTTGGCATTGACCTCGCCGAGCGAGAAATAACGCAACGACGCACTGACAGCCTGATTGTCCTGCGATCCTAACTTCCAATAGCCCGCAACGTTAGCCAGAAAAATGTCATTGACCAACTTGCGCAACCACGGTGTGTAGCTCAGCGAAACCGATCCGTTGCTGTAGGCGAATGCATACTTCGACGGATTCCAGAACTGGGAGTTCGCATCCGGGTCGGTTGCCGCACCTATGTCACCCATTGACGCTCCGCGCGCATCAGGTGCTATACTCAGTGACGTAACACCGGTTGTGATGGGATTGAACTGGTTCTTTCCTGAATCATCGGCTCGCATTATTCCGAAACTCAGCAGCGCCATGGCCGCCGATATGTAAATTCTTCTTATTCGCATTTTGATATATTGATACTATCTAAGTAACTCTTTTTCCCCCGTTTTATTGTGTCATCTCCATTTTTTTTAGTAATTTTATGAACTGAAAAACCTATTTCCCATCAATCTCGGAACTCTCATCATGAAGAATATCGTATTCATAACCGGCGCGGGCGTAAGCGCCGAAAGCGGAATAAAAACTTTCCGCGATGCCGACGGGCTCTGGGAAAACTACCCCGTCATGCAGGTGGCAAGCCACACCGGCTTCGTCAACGACCCTGAATTGGTCCATCAATTCTACAACATGCGCCGTAAAGACCTCCTCACACGCGAACCTAATCTGGCCCACAAACTTATCGCCGGCCTCGAAAAAAATTTCAACGTCAGCGTAATCACCCAAAACGTCGACAACCTCCACGAAAAAGCCGGAAGCACCAACGTGCTCCACCTCCACGGCGAACTGATGAAGGTCAGGGCTATGGACAACGAGAACCTGACGTTCACCCTGTCACCGCAAAACTGCGAAACAACCCCCGAAACCTTAATCCAGGGCCACCATGTCCGTCCCCACATCGTTTTCTTCGAGGAACCGGTGCCGATGATCGAACCCGCCATCGAAATCGTCAGCCAGGCCGACATTGTCATTATCATCGGCACCTCGCTTAACGTTTATCCCGCTGCCGGACTAATTTCCTTCGCCCCGAAAAAAGCCAAAATCTACTACATCGACCCCAACCCCGCACCCGTGCCACCGTCCGTGACCGTCATCAGCCAACCCGCCACCATCGGCATGCAACTACTCACAGAAACCCTGAAGCAACAAAACTCAACCAACTGACCAACCACGGCGACCTCCTCAGTATGGTTCGGCCGAATCACCGCAGCCTGTAGAACCTTTCAGGCCGCCCCGCCCTACTTTGCCTCCACATCTTCAAAAACAACACTGACCAGCCGGGCATCTCCCCCTTCCATACGGAAAGTGACAAAGAACGGCTCACGATATTTTTGCGGAGAATAGCTTCGTATCTTCTTTCCCAATGACTTAAATGGCACCTTCATATCATTGTCAATCTCCATCAACACAGTGTCGCCATTCAACACACCGAATCCCGTCAACCGACAATCCAACGTTTGAACACCATAACAACTGTCATATGGCACCAACATAACTATGCAATAATCCGTGGAATCAATTGAATAAAACGTCATTGCAGGCCGGAATTCCGACCTGTCCGAGACCCTCAAACTACTATCCGATTCAAATGCCACATCAATAAGTCTAGAATACAATTCCCCATTCGCCAACTCATATTCCGGAAGCATGTAATCATATAATCTATGCCCATTATGCAACGACTCTCCATGTTCTCCCCGTTGCTGGGCACACACCAATCCCCCACACACCAATGTCAACAACAGGCAACAGAATATAATTCTCAACTTTTGCCTATTTCCCGTAATTATTTCTTTCTGCTCTTTCATCGCCTTTTAATTCTTGTTTAATTTTAAAAATAGCATCGGCCACACAACACTCTGAATCACTACCGGTTGCGCCTCATCTCCATTTCCAGAGTGTCAGTCTGATTAACCACCACAGTGAAAACCGTCGACTTAGCCTCCTTGCTTATTATGGCGCCTTCATTGACAAGCCTCATGAATTCCCCGTCTTTCTCCATTTGCGTACGTATCTCCGTGCCGTC
>JAXJVW010000004.1:0-7338 GCA_036308365.1 Muribaculaceae bacterium | reverse complement strand
TCAACTCAGCAACATCATCACACTCCGCAGATTCATAGCTATTTCTGAGAATTAAGCCCTCACATCATTATATAAATACTCGATTTCAAGCACCCCCCAAAATCCATTTTACAATATAACGTTTAACATTTTTTCATAAGTTTAGCCCTCTTATCTGACCGAAAGTTTGTAACTTTGTTTAATTGAACAAAATCGCACCTGACGGTGCGTATTTCAAAAACACTTCACAGATTATGAGCGAAAAAGAAAAGACCACCCCTGAAAAAAAATCATTGACCTCCAAAATCATAAAATGGCTTTGGATATTTTTCGGAATCGGGGTGATTCTAATGTTCTTGTTTTTTATATTGATCTACAACGGATGGATTGGCTACATGCCCCCCATCGAGGAACTGCGTAACCCAACAGATAAATTCGCTACCGTCGTTTACTCGGCCGACGGTGAGGAATTAGGCCGCTACTTCAGAAGTACCGGCAACAGGGTTTATGCCGACTACGACGAAATTTCACCTTACGTCATCGACGCACTGGTTGCAACCGAGGACGCTCGCTTCGAAAACCATTCAGGCGTCGACCTCAGGGCTATGGGCAGGGTGCTCATAAAAACTCTGATTCTGCAACGCAGAAACGCCGGTGGTGGTTCTACCATCACTCAGCAACTCGCAAAGCAGCTCTTTTCTCCACATTCTGAAAGTTTCACTGAGCGCGCCCTTCAAAAACCAATCGAATGGATGATCGCAGTGAAACTCGAACGTTTTTATTCCAAGGATGAGATTATCAAAATGTATCTCAACCAGTTCGACTTCCTCTACAACGCCGTTGGCATCAAATCCGCCGCCCACGTTTATTTTGGAAAAGACCCCATGGATCTGACAATCGAGGAAGCCGCAATGCTCGTGGGAATGGTGAAAAACCCTTCTTACTACAACCCGGTTCGTAAACCCGAGCGTACTCTCGCCCGACGAAACACAGTCCTCCAGCAGATGTACAATAATGACTACATCACCCGCGAACAGCTCGACTCACTCTCCGCTATCCCCCTGAAAATTAATTTCCACAAGGTCGACCACAAGGAAGGCCCCGCACCATATTTCCGCGAGGAACTGCGCCGTTATCTGACTGCGAAAAAACCTGTCAAAAGCAGCTACAGAGGATGGGAAAAACAAAAATATGTCGACGACTCAATCGCGTGGGAAAACAATCCGCTTTATGGTTGGATTGAGAAAAACCCCAAACCCGACGGCTCTAAATACGACATTTACACCGACGGCCTGAAAATCTACACCACTATCGACTCCCGCATGCAACGCTATGCCGAGGAAGCCGTCGTAGAACACATGAAATCGCTCCAATCACAGTTCTTCCGTGAAAAGAAAGGGGTTAAAGGCGCCCCCTACACCTCTAACAGAGGGGAACTTTCTGAAACTCAGCTTGAAAATCTGATTCATAGGGCAATCACTCAGTCCGACCGCTATCGTATAATGAAGAAAAGCGGCTTGTCGGAAACGGAGATTATGAAAGCGTTCTCTACCCCCATCGACATGAGGGTATTCACCTACGACGGTGTCACCGACACTATAATGTCACCCCGCGACTCAATCCTCTATCACAAACATTTCCTCCGGGCCGGTTTCATGTCGATGGATCCGGTTTCCGGTCATGTCAAAGCCTACGTAGGTGGTCCCAACTTCTCGCAATTCCAGTATGACATGGTGTCAACCGGACGCCGTCAGATCGGTTCTACTATAAAACCGTTCCTCTACACCTACGCAATGGAGGAAGGCTACACCCCGTGCGACGAATTCCTCAATGAGCAGCCGGTTCTTTTCGACGAGAACGGACGCCAATGGGAACCGAGAAACTCAGGCCACACAAACATCGGCGAGATGGTGACCCTGCGTTGGGCCCTCGCCAACTCAAACAACTGGATTTCAGCACGTTTGATGAGCGAACTGTCTCCAGCCCAGTTAGTGCGCAACATGCACAACTTCGGAATAACAAACCACATCGACCCGGTGATCTCGCTCTGTCTCGGACCATGTGAGGTGTCGGTCAAGGAAATGGTGGGAGCATACAGCGCATTCGCCAACGATGGAATGCGTGCCGAACCTCTCTTTGTGACCGCAATAGCCGATGGCAGCGGAAACACCATATCTGAGTTCAGCACACGCCACACTGATGTCATAAGCCACAAGGCGCACGGCAAAATTCTGTCCATGCTCCAGAACGTTGTCGACGGCGGCACGGCCGGCCGCTTACGCCGTCCCCCCTACTCCCTCACAGCACCCATGGGTGGAAAAACAGGTACCACGAACTCCAACTCCGACGGTTGGTTCATGGGATTCACCCCGCAGCTCGTGTCCGGAACATGGGTTGGCGGCGAAGAACGCTACATCCACTTCAACTCCATGGCTTTCGGCCAGGGTGCTTCGATGGCGCTCCCCATCTATGGTCTTTTCATGAAAAAAGTCTACGCCGACAAATCGCTCCACTACTCGCAGGATGTACGGTTCCCGTCGCCCGGTTTCGACCTTTGCGAAAAGAGCGACCTTGGCGAGGTTGTCGAGGAAAAGGAAGCTGAGGAATCTATTTTGGGCATTTTTGATTAATACGTCACATGAAAGAATGTCCCCACTGCGGAGCGGTTATCGATGACAACCTGCGTTATTGCCCCCACTGCGGCATACGGATCGACCACACTATCCCCGTGAAAAGTTCGGCCCGCAAGCGCAGCGCCATCCTGATTGCTATGGCAGTGGTAATCATCCTTTCTTTTGCCGGACTGATAATCTACCGCTTTTTCGCAACTACTCACCTCTCCATTGACCGCACAGCATTGTCATTCGTGAAAAGTGGCGGTGTGATGAAACTCCCAATCGACTACGACGGCTACACCTGGAGCGTCAGCCACTCGCCTGAGTGGGCCGACGTCCTCCCCCATGGCGACACGCTCTATGTGGAGGTCTCCCCCAACATCCATGGCGAAACCCGCGATGACTCGATTGTCATCCGATCAGGCACTTTCAAGGCATCTGTGCCGGTAACACAAAACAACAAGGCAACATTCATCGAAATTCTCAACAACAACATCGACGCTTCTCCGGCCGGACAGGCTTTCCAGATCGACTATCTGACTGACGGCGCGTCACCTCAGGTGATTCTGCCCGAATTCTGCCATGTGAACTCACAGTCGGCAGGGAAAATCATGCTGTCAATCGACCCGAACAACACAGGACACGACCGTGTGGCTAAAATCAAACTCATTGAAGATGATTCGAAAAGCAGTCTTGCCATAAATCAGCCTTCTGACACCATAGCCACTTCCTCAAAATGAAACGTTTCCTCGCCACAGTTCTGTCTGCCCTTACCGTATCCCTGCACTGGGCTTCTACCCCCTACGACGGTTTATGCGGCCGGGAGCTGTTCATGTTCCTCCGTGAACACAGCGGCCAGATAAACCCTCCTGCCGACAGCGACATATGGAAACGCCTGTATCTGGTCGATGGAGATGACAGCGGAAAGCTCCGCAACATCTTCTCTAAGGAAACGATTTTGGTTGATCCCAATGGCTATTCACCTGACAACGCCACACTCTTTTACATCCTCGAACCGTCATTCTGGGGCGCATCCACAATCCCGCTTGACCTGAACAACATTTTCCCGGCCCCCATTGACGAAAACAGCAGGAAATCGGATTACCCTCCTCTTTGTGGCG
Organism: Muribaculaceae bacterium; assembly: GCA_036308365.1. Taxonomy (GTDB): domain Bacteria; phylum Bacteroidota; class Bacteroidia; order Bacteroidales; family Muribaculaceae; genus CAJUPY01. The sequence goes on along the minus strand of JAXJVW010000004.1, from coordinate 3,623 downwards.
CAGCGGGGTCATCACTCTTTCAAACCACTTATTTCAATGGCGTGTGGGGTGTTGGCAACTACTCCATAGCCCAAGGCTATCAGATCAACGCCTACTATCCACCCAAAGGAATGGAGGGGGATTTCGCCCGAGCGATTCTTTGGATGATCACACGCTATCCTTGCGACAGTTGGCATGGAAAAGCCAACAACATTTGCCTTGACAATAGCTTCCCGGTTTTCCAGCCCTACTACATCAAGGACCTTCTCACATCGGCCTTGAACGACCCCGTTGACTCCCGTGAATGCGAACGCGACGATGCTATCGCGATGGCTCAGGGTTGTGGCAATCCTTTTGTCAAATACCCTACGCTTATTAATCACATCTGGGGATTGGACAGCGACACCCCTTTCCACAATGATGACCCTGAACCGGTCGTCACCCCAATCAAAGCCATATACACCGCCGCCGACAAGTTTTTCTATTGCTACTCGCCCCATCTGCCGGCCAAGGTGGATTGGTTCAATTTCAATAACAAGAAATATCATGGCGACTCTCCGGTGGCTCTGGAACAGGTGCCGTCCGGAAAATATACTGTCTATTACGGTGGACCGGGTTTCGCCGGATCTGTAATTATCGAAATCAGGAAATGAAGCAACTCGCCTACATAATTCTAATCATGTTAATCTCGGTGTCATGCAGCTCATCAGTGAGTAATGGGCCAGAGAAACCGGTGACGTCACCTCAGCTGAGCCTTGATTTCATAACGATGAAAGTAGGTGAGACTGCTTTCGTGACAATTGATAATCTGCCTCAGCAAGCCTCTCTCCGCGACCCGTTGACCGTAACTGTTTCCGGTGGCGACGACTTGACCGCAACCTCTTTCAGCAATCCAAATCTCAAAATTGTGGCCCTGAAATCGGGATCAGCAAAACTGAAAATCAACATCAACGGAAAGTGGACCCTGAACCTTCAGGTAGTCATCACTGACGACAATACAGAGAATCCGATATTCTCCGAAGCCACCCCAAGATTCGTGGGCATGGGCATAAACCGCAAGCTCGACCTGCCGGGCACACTCACCTGCCACACACTGCAACCCGAAGAATTCTCGGTCCGCGATCTGTCAACCGACAGCCACATCTCTCTCAACTCTGCGACCCTCACTATTGACAACTACAGCTATCCTGTTGACTCTTACGTTGTTTACACCGACAAGTCTGATTATGTCAACTTTATTAGAATCACCCTCAAAGATAATCGTGAAGCATGGTTGATACTGTTAAAAGAACAATCTTAATATTCCTGGCCATAACACTCTCTTGCCTATACTGCCTCAATGCCGAAACCAAATTGAAACCACACACCGGCGTGGTTAAGGATGGCTACAACTTCTGGCTCTACAACCCGTATGACTCCATAAGCTACAACGCTGACAGCACCGTTGTAAGGCATCCGTTGGTCATATTCCTTCACGGCGCGAGCCTGTGTGGCGACAACATCGACCGTGTGCGAACCTACGGAACCATCGACGCCATTGAAAAAGGGCGCAAACTCGACGCTTATGTGGTGGCACCGCAAAATCCCGGAGGAGCCTGGATTCCCAAACGAATAATGAACGTGGTTGAATGGGTCAGACAGCATCATCAGGTCGACTCTAACCGGATATACGCCATCGGCATGAGTCTGGGCGGCTACGGAACAATTGATCTCGCCGCTACTTACCCCGATAAAATCGCTGCGGCGATGGCCCTGTGCGGTGGCGGATCAGTTAAAGACCTCTCGGGTCTGAACTATGTGCCGCTCTGGATTATCCATGGCACTGCCGACAGAGCCGTAACCATCAGACAGAGCGACAGGGTGGTCGAAGCCATGAAACAGACCGATAAAAACACCCCGAGATTGAAGTATAACCGCATCCCCGGAATGAACCATGGCCAACCGGCACGCTTCCTCTATCTGGCCGATTCCTATGAATGGTTGCTGAACCACAGCCTGGAGGATGAGAACCGTCCCGTAGCCGAGACTTTCGAACCGGGTAACGGAATCCTTTCAAAAGCCTACGACGGCCTCTCGTTTAAAAATGGGAAAGCAAAAAAACGTCGGCAAAGCAAAGCTCGCCGACGTAGAAAGTGACTCTACTGCATCAACAGTCAATCTCCGGCGGCATTATGCCGCCGGCTTCGTTTTCTATTCCGTATAAAACCTGATCAGACTCCGCAACGATTCCTGACAGGCCTGACAGAAACCTTTCACTTTGTTATTTCGCATGCGGCAAACATCGGCCGGACGATAAATTCTCTTGAACGAATATCCCCCACCCTCATATAAACCGACAGGATACGCTTCTGCCATATCCACGGGCGTTGGACGCGGTGTTCCCTCGGGAATCAGTCTCTCCCACTTCGAACCGAAGTCAACCAACGTGGTGATGTTGGGTTCCCATGGCTCAACATCCAAAGGATAAGTGTCGGTCATGACATCATTCTCATAGAAATACTCATCAGCCAACCCACCGAAACTATGTCCGAACTCATGGACCACAACCGGACGGAACATCGGATGACGCGCAGTGGTCAATGTGTAGCTGTTATAAATTCCCCCTCCGCCATATTCATCCGTATTGGCCAGAATAATGATATGCTCATAAGGTATGCCGTTGAGAAGCTCATGAACTGTGTGTAAGCTGTTGGTTGTCAAATAGCGGTCGGAATAGAATGTGCTGAAATGCGACTTGCACGCGGTGTTTTTCCACTCTGACAGACGGGGCACACTGACCCCGGAATCAACCGAGGGTGTCGCAACCGCCACAAAATTAAACCGGTCGGCCATTTCCGTGAACGGCTCATGCGACAATATCGCTTCTACAGCCACCTCAGCATGCCTATAGAAACTATCCATCTCCTGCTCCCTATACCCCTCGGCGACAATAGCCACATCAATGGCCGATGACGCATCGGAACTCCTGTGGATATATCTGTGGTTCTGAGGTTTAGCGCTCGTTCTGTCAACAATCAGCACATCGGCGGGATCATACACGTGTGACATCTTTCCAATACTCCGGTGATATGCGTCAAGTATCTGAATCTCCACCTTCGACTTGGTTCGAGGCAATGGCACAAGAAAGCTATTTTCAAATGAAAGTGACGTGGTCGACTCCGGATCTCTCAGCCATTCCGAGAACAACGATGAAAATGAATTCCGATAAATCGTGTCGCCGCTCGAAGCCTCGATGACCGTAATGACACCATTGCCAAGCCGCGGAAGCTCGTTCAATCCATGCCTGCGACCGGCCCAACCACTCGTTTTTGTTTGGCACGACAACGACAAATTGACTTGACCGTCAGAAGCGCTGAAAATATAATCCAGCCTCAAGGTGGAGTCACAGAAAACCTCACGAAAATCACGTCCCCACAACAGCAACGCACAAATCGCTAACCAACAAAACATTACGCTTCTTTTCATAATATTAATCTTTCGTTTCCTATTGCAAAAATACAAAATTCATCTCTACAATTTTTAAAAATATCTCCAAAATCATTGATATAACAAAAAAAATCCTTAACTTTGCACTCGCAAACGAAAGATAACTCTTTCATTCGGGGCGTAGCGCAGTCCGGTTAGCGCACCTGCTTTGGGAGCAG
>JAXJVW010000003.1:0-3990 GCA_036308365.1 Muribaculaceae bacterium | reverse complement strand
GGTGAGGGGTGTCACCATACTTTTTTTGTTTCGGGCGGGCGCTTAGTTGCGGTAGTCTTTCAGGACGTCCTGGAGTTGTTTGCGCGCGAAGAAGATACGGCTTTTCACTGTTCCGAGTGGGAGGTTCATCTGTTCGCCTATCTCGTTGTATTTGTAGCCTGCCACGTACATTGAGAAGGGGATGCGATATTCGTCGGCGAGGTTGTTGATGGCTGCGGTTATTTCTCCTTCGGCCACTGAGCCTTCGGGTGTCTCGAAGCCTGATTCCTGGGGAAGGTTGAGGTGGTAGAGGTCTTCGGTTGTGTCTACGATTGTGGCTGAGCGCACTGTCTTGCGATAGTTGTTGATGAAGATGTTGCGCATGATTGTGAACACCCATCCTTTGAAGTTGGTGTTGTCGACGTATTTGTCTTCATTGTCGAGGGCCTTGATTGTGGTGTCCTGGAGCAGGTCGTAGGCGTCGTCGCGGTTTGATGTCAGCATGTAAGCGAAGTTGAGGAGGTTGCTCTGGAGGCTGAGGAGTTTTGATTCAAATGCTTTGCTCATAATCGTAAATTTTAAGTATGGTGATAAATTTTCGTTTCGTTGATGTTACAATGTTGTAACGTTTACGATGCAAAGATAATGCATGTTTTTGAAACCACCAAATTATTTTGCAAAAATATTTCAACAAATTTACACTAATATTTGGTGAAAATAGTTTAAGACATTGAAAATCAGTGAAATAAATGTGAAAAATATTTTTACGAAAATGTTACAGAAAATTTATCAATATTGCGAAAAGTTGTAACAACTGCTGAAATATGTGTTACAAAACATATGTTACAATATTTCCATGATTGTAACATAAACTGTAATAAGGATGTGATTTAGATGTTTGCAGGGCTTGTTTTGGGTGTTTTTTTAATATTTTTGGATCTTTTTTTGTTAAATCATAGGCTTGGATGGGCGTTTTTCGATGCTAAACATCATGATGTTACAGTTGTGTGTCGCGGTTGAGGTGCGTTTTGTAATGGCTACGCTTGTCAGACTCCATATCATGAAACGCAGCGCATGGGAGCTGCGGCGTGCGCTGCCCCCATGCGTGGATGATTTTGCGGTTTGGGAATCAGTGGCCGAACAGTTGCCGGAACGCTTCTTCCACCTTGCTGACTTCTACGATTTTTATTTTACGGTTTGATGTGTCGACCCCTTTGAGGTTGTTGCGGGGGATGATGATGGTTTCCATTCCCAGTTTCTCGGCTTCGAGAATACGCTGTTCAATGCGTGTGACAGGGCGGATTTCGCCGCTGAGGCCAATTTCGCCGCTCATGCAAACGCCGTGGGGGATAGCCATGTCGACGTTGCTCGACAGGATGGCGCAGATGACGGGGAGGTCGAGTGCCGGATCGTGGACTTTCAGGCCGCCGGCGATGTTGAGGAACACATCTTTCTGGATGAGTTTGAAGCCCACCCGTTTTTCGAGCACCGCCAGGAGCATGTTCATGCGTTTGGAGTCGAAGCCGGTCACGGAGCGCTGGGGGGTGCCGTAGGCGGCGGAGCTGACCAGCGCCTGTGTCTCGATCAGGAACGGACGCGCCCCCTCGAGTGTGACACCGATGGCCACTCCGCTGAGGTCTTCGTCGCTACGGTTGATGAGCATTTCGGAGGGGTTGCTTACTTCGCGCAGACCTCGTCGGCACATTTCGTAGATCCCCATCTCGCTGGTGCTTCCGAAGCGGTTTTTTATGGAGCGTAGAATGCGATACATGTATTTGTTGTCACCTTCGAACTGGAGCACGGTGTCAACGATGTGTTCCAGCACCTTCGGACCGGCTAAGCTCCCTTCCTTGTTGATGTGGCCTATGAGCAGCACCGGCACACCGCTTTCCTTGGCATACTTGAGGAGCTGGACGGCGCATTCGCGCACCTGGCTGACCGATCCGGCGGCCGACTCAATGGTGTCGGAGGCTATGGTTTGAATCGAGTCGATTATCAGCAGGCCGGGGTTGATGTCGACGATATGCTCGAAAATGTTCTCGAGCGACGTTTCAGTGACAATGAAGCAGTTGTCGCTGGCGCGACCCAGACGGTCGGCCCGCAGTTTGAGCTGCATGGCGCTCTCCTCGCCCGAAACATATAATATTGTTCGCGTGCGTATAGACAGGATGTTCTGCAACACGAGTGTTGACTTGCCTATGCCGGGTTCACCGCCTATGAGCACCAGCGATCCCGGCACGAGTCCTCCGCCGAGAACACGGTTGAGCTCCTCGCTTGGCATGGCTATGCGGGGTTCGTCGGTGGTGTCGATTTCCGACACTCGCCGGGGAGCCGATTTACGGTTGCCCTGCGTGGCGGGCATTATTGATTTGCTTTTCGGGGACACACGTTCCTCGACCATGGTGTTCCAGGCGCCACACGACGGGCAGCGTCCGGCCCACTTGGGCGATTCGGCTCCGCATTCGTTGCAGAACCACACTGTTTTGACGTTCTTGGCCATGGCTCAATCAGATTTTCAGTTGTTTGTCGCCGCCGCCCGTCGCCCTGCGTCGGAATTCGGCTATGGTGATGGCGGTGGCCACACCAACGTTGAGTGATTCAACCGTGTCGGCATGGCGTGGAAAAGGGGGGATGAGCAGAGGGGTGTTGACCGCTTCGGCCACTTGAGGGCTGATGCCGTTACCTTCGTTGCCCATAACCACTATGCCGTTCGGGGTCAGGTTGCTCTCATAGATGTCGCGCCCGTTGAGGAAAGTGCCGTAAACCGGAACACGCCTGGCCAACTCTCGCAATGTCGCCGGCAGATCGACATAATGGACCTTCACCCTTCCTATGGCCCCCATCGTCGCCTGCACAACCTTGGGGTTATAGATGTCGACCGTGTCATGTGAGGCTAAAATGTGGACAACGCCGAACCAGTCGGCGATGCGCATGATGGTGCCCATGTTGCCCGGGTCCTGCACATGGTCGAGCGCGAGCACCAGCTGCGATTCCAAATCAGAGGGCAGGGGCTCTGGCTGAGGAATCTCGTAGACGGCCATCACCTCCTGTGGCGACTGCTGCTGCGACATCCTCTCGATATCTTTCTGTGTGACCCGGGTCGCCCTGACCGACGGAATATCATTGGACATCAGCCATCGCTCGGTGGCGAACAGGTGTGCCACCTTGAAAGCGCCGACAGTTTCGAGCACACACCGTGTGCCCTCGGCCACGAACCATCCGGTTTCGCGGCGGCCGCGCGGTGAGCCCAGTGAGGCCACCTTTTTTCGCAGATTGTTTGTCAACTCTGTAGAATCCATGTGGGTGAAAATGTTTGGAAAGTAAAGTTACGAAAAAAAACAGATAGTAATGTGGCATTGTCGGAATTTTTGTAACTTTGCAACAGCAAAAGCAGCGGAGCGGCTCGTCGCTGACACCAACAAGAGTGTTTGAGGAAAGTCCGGGCAACGCAGAGCGCCATATTTCTTAACGGGAAACTATCGGTGACGGTAGAGTAGCGTGACAGAAAATAACCGCCCCCACATCGGGGTAAGGGTGAAAAGGTGGGGTAAGAGCCCACCGGGCCGGATAGCGATATTCGGTGCCGCACGTCTTATGGGTTGCAAGGTCAAGTATACCGGCATTTAAGGGTTGCTCGCCCATTGCCGGGGGGTAGACTGCTATAGATGTCTGGCAACAGCCATCACAGATAAATGACGGGCCGGCGCCCGTGGGCCGGCGGCCGATGGACTGTTTCAGCCCATCACCGCACCAGGGGTGACCGACATAACCCGGCTTACAGTTCCGCTGCTTTTGCTTCTTTTTCATTATTTTACTATGACGATGTAACTTTTCAGCCAACTTGCGGGTCTAATAGGAAAACAACTCATTTTAACCCCCGCAAACATTGCGGAGCGAATCGCATCCGGTCTCCTATATCGCACAACTATTAATCCATAATTCGGCAACCGAATTACGTAATAGATACACCGAGAGCCTCCAGCAGGGCCTTGTCCTTGGCTGAGGCCTCGG
>JAXJVW010000002.1:0-1318 GCA_036308365.1 Muribaculaceae bacterium | reverse complement strand
TGCCGTCAGCATCCTTGAAACTGAACAGATACTCGTTGTCGCCCGGCGAGACCTCCGAAACGATGCTCGGACGTCCGCCCGCCGCGTCGAGAAACTGCATTGTCACACTCTTGGCCGCGCCCGTTTTGTCGAGCATTCTCATTGAGATGGCGTCGGGGAGACTGTAAAACGTCAGGTTAGGTGAAAACGCCATCTGAGCATAGCGGTTCGAGGCGAGGTCAAAGTCAACCACGGCGCCCGACTCCCAACCGAAAGGCAATTCAGAATAGTTTACCTGCGCGTTCTTGACACAGGTGGGTTTCTGGAATTTAATCTCATCAAGGTTGTTGAAAATGGTGTGGGTTATGGCGTTTTCAGCGATTTCCACCGTCACATCCATGGTCAGTTTAATGTCATCCAGTTCACCACTGATAGTAGTGGAACCGTTGGCGAGGCCTCGGATAACACCGTCGGAATCAATCTCGACTATCCCTGCAGGCTCCGATGTCCAGGAGAAAGAGCCCGGATCGACACCCTGGGTCAGACCATCCCTGACACCTTCCAACTCGATGGCCACCTTGCGATGATTGTCAATGAGAATTGATTTTCTGACAACCTTGATAGCCTCGAGAGGTTGTGTGCACACGGTCATGCTGGCCGTTTTGCCATCTTTTTCCGCTATGATGTGGCCCGTTGTCTCAACTGACGATGCATGGAAAATACCCTCGGCATCGACATATCCCAATTCAGGTGGGTCGCACCGGAACCGGCACCCTTCCAAGTCTTCGCACAGGGGTTCGTCGTAGCGGTTGAACGACATGACTCTGAGCGGAGTGCGCGACACAATCGATGGAGATATGTAGGGACGGCTGAACGTTATGTGGTCAACAACATTATCCTCAGGAGCGGTTGAAACGGCCAACATCGCATCCTGAACCGGACGCACTGATCCACGGCCCGGGAGATTCAGCATTTTCTCATCGATGACAATGGCCGCCGAACCTCCGCTGTCGAAATTGACAATATCCCACGCGCCCTTCTCAACCATCCAGGCGCAAAGCTCTATGCAGTCGACACCCACGCTATTGCCCGACATTTCGGTCGTGGTGATATAGAGTTTGCTTTTGTCGCGTGAGAGTCCGGCCATCACGCGCGATGACTTTTCAAATTCACGACCATTCTCAAAATTATTATATTCACCGTCGTGCAGCTTGCCGTCGTGAACTATACTCGGGTAACCGTGAAAGGCGTTCAGAATACGCTCCGGGGCGGTTCCCCATTTCGGGGTACGGAACGACTGGGTCACAGTCAAAATATCGCCCGGCGACAAATGGCCGTC
>JAXJVW010000001.1:0-1860 GCA_036308365.1 Muribaculaceae bacterium | reverse complement strand
AACGGCGAACTCGTTCCCGGCGTTTATGTACGCATCAAAGGTGACAAAGCAGAGAAAGTTCTGGTTAAATAAATTCACCAATAACGTAAACAAAACCTCATGGAGATGTACTCCGTGAGGTTTTTTTAATGTTGAATTTTTAATTTTGAATGTTGAACAGATTAGGCTTAAAGATTTTTTCTAATTATGAATTTTGGTTGCCGCTCGATTGTTTTATAATTCAGAATGAGCTATTCAGATATGAACTTCGCAATTATATTGTGAAATATCCACTCTGGGGAGTTTGCTGTCTTTGCTTATGACCTCATCGATGAATGCATCACATTGCTCTTTGGTGATTTTCTTCCTTATATAGGCATAAGTATCTCTCAAAAATTAATTAATACTGTAAGTAACTCTCCGAGCTACGATTATTTTTGGTCTTTTTGACCGCTTTTTGATCTGTTCATCAGTCGCTTAGCTCGGAAAATCAATGGTTGTCAGATAAGTAATGCCGTTATCCGAACAATAGTGTTTAATATCGCGGAGGTTACTACTTGCAAGAACGTCGTGGTTGTCTCTGCAATAGACCATACAAGCGCTTTCACCTCGACCTAATGACATAAGCAACCGAGCATATTCTCTTATAGATTCACCTTTTGGTTCAAATTTTATTTTTGAAATCCTTGAGCTGAAAAAATGAAGAGTGTTGTCGATTTGGGTCATTATATCGCGATGTTTTGTCACCTCACTATAGACAACATCAAGTAGGAGATACTGATACTCGGGAAAAATATCGAGCAACAGACTAAACTGGCCGGCTTTGATAAAGTGTATGATTACATCTGCATCAAGTACAATCTTTGTTTTATTCGCCATACACTCCTATTTTGCTTAGCAGTTCCCGGTAGTGTCCCTCCGATATTTTTTCCTCATCATAGAGTTTTCGAGCCTTCTCACCAAAATTTCCGATGACCAAGTTCTGATTTCCGGGAAGATATAGCGACGTGTCATAGCCATATTCTTGAGCAGACTTCATCGGGGGATACAATAACAGGGCATCTCTTTCAGAGCGGGTAATGAATTTTGTATCACAAAGGCGATTTAAGATTGCCTGACGTGATACTGAAAAATAATGTTCCATACGTATCACGGTAGCCAATGAGACCGTTCCTTTCAATTCCTCTGCCGGAATCATCTGCAGAATTGCATTATAAGGCATCAGGAATCTAAGGGCAAAGGCATCGGCACATTGCTCAGACTCACTTTTTCCTTTCTCGGCGCCACAGTTATGCGGGATTGGGTTTTCCTCAATATACAGGTGGTAAAGTTCGTGGGCAATAGTGAAATGCTGTCGTCCTCTTGGCTGTGTGCAGTTTATTAACATAAAGCGCTTTCCATCAGGGCTTTTCAGGCTCATTCCGGAAAAGTTCTTTGACAGGGGACGATAAACTGTGAGCACATTAAGTTTCAGCAGTAAGCTTTTCAAGTTTACGGCTTGTGAGTCACTTATGCCTATACTTTGACGGAATTCCGCAACCTGCCGGTCGATGAGATTTAACAAAGCTAACTTCATTTTGCCTCAATTGCCTCCATTTTCAGATAAGATTTGACAATATCCTTAAACCGGACAATTTCGAGAGCGTCTTCATTGGTTAAACCATCAAGACGGAACGCAGAAGCAAGAATCATCGCATCGGCATTCTTATTCTCCTCAAAGAGAACATACATATCGCAACCGAAAAGATCCGATATTTTTTCGAGGAGATCATATGGAGTTTCCCTTTCACCAGACTCATAGTTGCTATAAGAAGAAAGGGTTACGCCGAGAGTCTGGGCAACTTCGTCCTGGGTGTAACGAGCGGCTTCTCTGAGTTTTTT